>CAMOVB010000033.1:0-19234 GCA_946626925.1 uncultured Prevotellaceae bacterium | reverse complement strand
ATTCCTTCGTTGAAGAACGCAGGAAGAGTTACCTTTCCCTGAGCAAAGAGCATCACGGATTGAATGGCAAGAATCAATACGAAACTAAGTCTTTTCATCATATCAAACTAAAAAGCCCCCCTACCCCCTAAGGGAGCGACTTTCAAGACAAAGAGCAAAGAACAATCTATTACTCCATTTTCTATTATCATACTATAGGACAGCCCCCTATAGGGGGATAGAGGACTGCCCTTTCTACATGTCGGTCAAATAACCCTTACTTGATTGGCAAGTACCAATTTTTCTCATCCTTCAGGAAGTCGTAAAGTGCAGAATTAAACGTTCCATCACGACGAGCTACCTTGTCTGCAAGGAATGTTGGGTCTTTGCGATGCATTGAGAGACGCATCAAGTCATAGTAGCGAAGTCCCTCGGATGCAGTCTCGAGAGCCATCTCATCACAAATAAGATTCTCAACTGCAAGAATACTGTCAGCCTTAGTGACACACTGTGGTATCCTATATAGCGTATCAGCATCTGCACGGTTACATCCACGTGAGTGAATGCCCTGAGTGTTCTCACGAGTGAAAGAATACTCACTGAACGAAATCAAGTCACCTGCCGCTTCACGCTCATCCTCTGGTATGTAATCCGTGATATTGTCTCTCCACAATCCATACTTGAGAATCGCAAATGCCGAGTTTGGATAACCAGCTCTGTTCAGAGCCTCTGCATAGCGGAGATATACATGCTGAATACGGTAGAGAGTCACCTCTTCAGAGTCTCTTTGCTTATAATTATACGTTACATAATGGCTGTACTGGTCATTATCAGAAGTTATGTAGCCATCTGTAAAATAACTATACTGGCGTAGGTCTCCATCCAGAATTGAACGATAGCCATTGATGTGCTCGTAAGCAATAGTATCTGGCAACTGAGTCACTGGGTCAATGTCCACGATTATGCTACGCTGTGCCCTTGATAGTTTGCTAAGTGCCTCTGAAGCATTCAAAGAGCAATAGTAATTGTTCTTCGCTGAGGAGTTGAACAGATAGTACAACTGTGATTCCATACCATAATACTCTGATACCTCAAACGGAACATACATAAGTCGTTCTTCCTTTGACGTTATATTTCTATAGTATTCCTCTAAAGAGATAGTTTGGAAATCCCTATCCAACCAGTAGGCCTTAGCAACTCCCGTTGGGTGAGTGTCGCCAAGCTTTGTGAGATAATCGTGATAGTACCTTGCTGCATCCTCATAACGCTCTGCCCAGAGACAAAGGTCGCCAAGGAGAACACGTACGTTGATATAGAAATCGCGCGAACTCATGCCATTCATACTGCCGTATGATGGGTACTCCACATCCACGTTGTCCTTGATGTCATCGATAAAGTACTCTGCAATCTGCTTCACGTCGTACTTAGGATAGGCATTCACGTCGGCATCCTTCTCCGTAAGGATTGGCTTAGTGAAGAAAGGAACGGTGCCATAGTTAAGCGCAAGCTGTAGATAAGCCCATGCACGATATGACTTGATAACGGAATATTCCTTTGCAAATACCACCTCTCCATGCTTCTTGAGATTGAGGTTAGCATTTTCGATGAAAAAATTGCAGTTCTGGATTACAGCATAGTAATCGCTAATCTGATTATATTCGTTATCTTCAAGATTACGGAACTCAGCAAGGTTCTTGAGGGCATCGCTTGCCGCATCCGTAACGGAGATAAGGTCGCCACGCACCTCACCAAGAAGAATTGTTCGGTCTGCCACCTTACGAATCGTCTGAATCACTCCGAGAAGTGAATGTAGGCTGTCGTTCGGTGAGTTGAGTGTATGATTAAAGTCAACGAGGTTACTCTCTGGCTCTGAACAGCTCTCCATTGTGAGCATGGAAGAGCCGAATGCAGTTAACGCAAGTGACGCAACAAATACTTTTCTTATAATAGATTTCATATTGTTCTATGTGTTTAGAGGTTAATCTTCATACCAAGAGAGAAACTACGACCAGCACCGAGCATGCCACGGTCGATTCCCATACCTACGACGGAGTTTGTTGAAGCAAACTCTGGGTCGTTGCCAAGGTACTTGGTAAGTGTAAAGAGATTATTACCGGCAGCCCATACTGTGATGCCCTGAATGTACTCGTTGTGAACAGGTAGCTTATAGCTGAATGTTACATTCTTCAGCTTAAGGTAACTGCCATCCTCTATCCAACGATCCGAGAAGCGGCTGTTGCCCATCTCATCGAGGAATGAGACACGAGGAACATTTGTCTGCTGTCCTTCATACGTCCAGCGGTCGAGCATGGTTGTTGTCTGGTTATAGAAGTATGAACCTGATTCGAGCACAGAACGCTGGTAGTTGTAGATATCACCTCCAAGAGAGTAGTTAAAGTTGGCCGTAAGCGTAAAGCTTTTCCAAGACAACATGGTATTAATCGTACCGAAGATATCAGGATTAGGGTCACCAATGACCTTCATATCCTTTGAGTCGAGTACATTGTCATCAGTAACGAATCGTACATCTCCTGCGTGGAAATACTGTTTTTCACCATTCTGCTTTACTTGGTAGATTCCTGCGTCTGACGCTTCCTTCTCAGTTGCATAGACACCGTTTGTCTTATATCCATAGAACAGATTTACAGGGCTGCCCACCTGAGAACGGATTGTAGCTCCATAGAGTTCTGTGTCAATATGGTCGGCAGAAGCAGCCAGAGCCTTAATCTTGTTCTTATAGTGTCCAACACTACCGCCTATAGACCATACGAAATCCTTAAGGTTTAAAACCTTTGCATCAAATGCCACATTAAATCCTTCGTTAGCAAGTTTACCATCATTATTCCAGTTGTAACGGAGACCTGTGATGTAGCTAAGTGCATTTATAGAAAGGAGGTCGGAAGTTACGCTGTTGAAGTAAGTGAACGAGAGATTAAGGCGATTGTCGAAGCCTACGAACTTGAAGCCTGCAGTAAGGCGACGCGTTGTTTCCCACTTCAGCTTAGTGTTACCGATGTTTCCGAGGAACAAGCCTGTTGTCTGCTGGAACATAAGTTTCTCAGTGAAGTATGTTCTTGCAGCCTTGCCATCGATGTCATCATTACCGAGGATGTCATAACCCACGTTGAAGCGGAGGTAGTCGATACCCTTGGCATTGAACCACTTCTCATTTGTGGCAACCCACGCACCTTCAACAGAAGGGAAAAGACCGAAGGCATAGTTGCTGACCTTGAGTGCGCCCTCTATGTCCCTACCGAAACGGCTTGAACCGTCGAGCGAAGCACCAAGGGTGAGGTAGTAACGCTCAAGGTAGTTATAGTTGGCGTTGAGATAATATGTGAAGTTCATATTACGTTCGTCAGCACCATCTGTCTTCTTATAATGAAGTCCCTTTGACATATTAGGTGTCTTGTCATTACCGGTGTCATATCCATACTCAGCATTGAGATTGTATGTATCGCTGAGGATACGGAAACCACCGCGTGCATCAATCTTGTGTGCACCGAAACGCTTGCTATATCCTGCGTACAAGTCATTCATGACAGTAATTTGACGACCAGCCATGGCAGAAGAAAGGTTTTGCACGGTACCAAGACCTTCAATACGGTAATTAGGAACTCCGTTTATAGGAATGTAGTAACGGTCTTCTGTGTTGTCAATCTGGAAAGCGAAATGGTCAGCAAGAAAGAATTCCTTGGTTGCATTCCACTTAGGAGTGACCGAAAGGGTGATGAGACGGTTACCGAAGAGGTTCTTATTCATACCCTCAGCGTTGTCAAGAAGGCTTACTGGATTGGCAAGCGACTTATTGTACTTGAGACTTGCTATTGACACGTCATAGAGATAGTCGTCTGCCTCAGCAAGGTAGCTTGAGAGGTTTCCCTTTGTATCGTAGGCGTATGGTGAGAGGAATGGTGCCTTGATGAGGGCAAGGAAGGATGGAGAGGAGATAAGTCCGTCTGTCACGTCATCCTTGACTGCATCATCACGGAGGTTACGGCTCACGTCGCTGTACGAAGCGTCAAAGCGTACCGTAAGCGTTGGGAGCACGACGATGTCCGTATTGAGGCGGAGATTGAATCGTGAATATGAATTATCCTTGAGTGTGGCATCACCTCCTGTGTAACCGACGGAGAGGTTATAGTTGGCTACGTCGTCACCACCCTGCACGTTGATGCTGTAGTTCTGGGTGAATGCCTCATGATAGACCTCCTTGTTCCAGTCCGTAGAGTTATGATACATATTGTAGTAATAGTATTTTGGATCTGCCTGAAGGAACTTGTACGAGTTGGAGATAGAGCCCGTAGTACCGATAAGCTCTGAAGCGTAGATTCGATAGTCCTCGGCATTCATCACCTTTGGAGTCTTTGGGAGAAGTTCGTAGCTACCGCCTATGCTCACATCGATACGTGTAGCCATTGACTTGTTGCGCTTTGTCTCGATGATGACAACTCCGTTGGCAGCCTTGGCACCATAGATAGCAGTACCGTTCTTGAGCACGCTTACCTTCTCTATGTCCTCCACCATGATATTGGCAAGGATGTTGTTGAAGAATCCGTCGTGAAGGGAGATGGCATTAAGCTGCATGTTCTGCATCACGCCATCAACGATGATAAGTGGCTGAGCGTTGGCGTTAAGCGAGTTGATACCGTTCATGAGCATCGTGATACCCTGACCTGCCACACCGCTACGCATGGTTGTAAGCATCTCACCACCGAATGTCTTCTGTATCTGATTGTCGATGCTCATGTCATTATTGAGGTAATCGGCATTCGCTGTCCTACCGATTGTGGCATCCGTCGTTGAAGAGTAAATCTCAGCATACTTGTCCGGGTACATCCTGACTACTCTCAGGGTTGCCTCTGAGTTACCTATGCCTTGTTGAATGACGTTATAGCCTTCACCCGTATATATGAGCGAAGTGACAAACTCCGGCAGCTTGATGGTGAACGTACCGTCGTCCTCTGTCATGGCAGCTGCACGGTTGTAGTTGTATGCCTGTACACGAATACCAGAGAGTGGTTCGCCAGTTGCGGCATCCACCACCTTACCTGTGTATTCCCTTGTGGCAACAGGTGCTGCAGCTATAGGTTGTCTCTTTGGCTGGGCAAAGGAGCTTGTTGTCATGAACGACGACTGAACGGCAACCGTTGCAGCAAGTGCAAATATCTTATATCCTATAGTTTTCATTTCTTAGCCTCCTTTCTTGGCTTAGCACCATTTTGGTTTGCTTCTTCCTCATTCTTCATATCCTCCTCTGTGACTGGGCGCAGATAGATGCAGTCGAGGAGACACTCACGGCTGAAAGTAGTCTCCGTACGTGCAAGGGTACACTTGATTGTGACGTTGAGGTCTGCATCCGTCTGTCCGAAGTTACATACAGGCATGGTGATACGTCCGAGGCGGATGGTATCGACGGTCACGCCTGATGATATGGCTGGTTCTTCAATATCGATGGTTTGCTTCTTGCCATCCACATCCTTGTATTCGAATGAAGCGAACAGTTTATTAGGACGTGTGTCCTTTGATGAGGCACGATACACGGTCTTTGGAAGCACCACGGCACATACGTCGTATGTTCCGCTGAGAGTACCCCTGACGTTGTATGATATCGTCCAGTTCTTGTTTGACTTTGCCTTGATGTAGAGGTACTTGTTACCAGAGATCGTATCACCGACAGCATCATTCACGCTATATGTACAGTCGGTACTGTTAGTCATGTAGGCTGAGTATTCTGCCTGTACGTTAATAGGATGGAAGAACTGCTCCTTGATGGTGAAAGGCCACTTAGTAATGTTGTAGATATAACCGTTGGAACAATCACGGAAACTTTTAGGCTCTGAGCGTGTAATGATACCATCCTCACCGTATGGGTCGTAAAACACATGATATGGCCAACCGTTTCTGTAATATCCTGTGGACATGATGGAGTCACGCATACTGTACTGCAAGTTGTAGTTGTAGAACAAATCCTGAAGGAGGTTGACTGAAGTCCAGAATGCCGTGAGGGAATCAGCCTTAGCCACGTTGCCGTAGTTGAAGTACTTCTTTGCCTCGTTATACACAGGCTCCCATACCTCCTTTGAAGGTGCAAGCACCATGTACATAGAGTCCTCGCTATATACATCGTCGATGTAGTTGAAGAACGTGTTCTGCTTGTAAGTCACGGAGTCAGAATAAATCTTCTCTCCGTTGACGATGTCTGCCACCACGCTGGCATCCTCGTCAAGCTCCTGACGCTCGAACTGCAAGAGTGGTGCGCCGAAGTGGGCATACGCATCAAGCGATGTGATGGCGTCATATATATTATAATAATAGTATGCGTCGCCGTTGAGCTTATGGAGGACTCCGTTCTTTGCATGGATATTGGTAGATACAGGTTTTCTTCCGCCCACATTAGCTTCATCAACATCTACGTACTTACCATTGAGCATACGCACCGACGTTGGGGTTGTGCCAGAAAGGCTGTGGAGGCTGCGTGCTATGTGGTTAGTCACGAAGTGTACAGCCACTCCTGAGTCGCCCTTAGCCGTCTGACACAAGGCAAGGAGTGAGTCTGCGTTGTATGTGCCATTGATTGGTGCCCATACGGTGAGCGACTGGTCAGCGCCAAGCATATCGGCGTATGTCACATTTGAGCGACGGTTGTTGGTATATATATGCGTTGACCTGAGCAGCTTGCCGAAGTTGCTCAACTGAGGGTCGGCATCGATTATTGTCATGAGCGACTGCGAACCTCTCTTCTGAGGGTCATCGTAATGCTCCTCCCATGTGTCGGAACAAGCAGTCAGGGAGAATAGGGCGCAATGTGCCATTATCATGCCTACAGCCACACTAAGCAAGCCCCTACCCTTTATTTCATCTCGTAATATCATAATGTATAGTTGTTTAGTTTTCATTTTCTCTGCTGATGGATAACCGACTCGGGAACGGTCTCAAAAATCGATTACTAACGATATACCAATTCGATTACTATCGATATTCCACATCATACCTCGTTCGATTTACCACATCGTACCTCGTTTGATTTTAGCATCCATCCGCAGAAGATGAATTATATTATCGTTTAGTGAGTATCCTCCGCATTCACGCCTGCATACACAGACTTAGGACAGAACTCGAAGTAGTTGATTGGCAACTCAGCCTTGGCATTCTCAATGACAAGCTTGATGCGCAGATAGTACTGCTTGCTTGGGTCGAGCGACTGAGTGACAAGAATCTTACGGTACTTGGAGTTGAGCGAGCGAAGGTTTGTCGAACCACCCTGGTTCCATGAGTCCATCTCCTTCATGTAGCCACGGTTATGCATAGCCTTGTCGATGGCACGGTTGTCTTCCTCGTCATCCGTATCAGCCACCCAACCGATGGTAGGGTCGGCAGCTCCAACGGTGAAATCGATAGGGAGACCCATTGGCTCAAGCTTGTCCTTCTCACCGAAATAAACCTGTACCACTCCACGATCTGGGTGAGCACCACAAGAGAAGCGAATCTCGTAAGTGTTGGCAGGAAGTGGTGGAATCTTGAACGTAACGTCAAACTGACCTACGAGGTCAACGGCATCGGAATATGAAGCGTTCCACACGTTACGGTTGCGGACAGCAAGCTGTGGCTCCTTACCGTGGAAGTCCCATCCCTCTACCTGCTTGAGACCTACGACGCGTCCCACGATACCACGCGTACCGGCGTTGAGGAACTCAGGCGACATAGTGATGATGTCCCAGCGGATGCGGTCGTTGAAAACGACGTCACGCGTTGTCACGTCATACACGAGCACATCGTCTATGTAGTGGTAGATACCATTAAGAGCCTGCTGGTTGAGGGTATCAACCTTCTCGCCAGCTCTGAAGCCCTCGGCATATAACCCCTTCATCTCGGTAGGAGTATATACCTTGACACCACGTACAGAGTACTTCTTGCCCACACCCTTACGGTTGGCAAAGAGTCCTTCGCTTGGTGAAGACATCTTGAGGATAGTACCTGGGCACATCGTAGTGTACCAGTCAGTACAGTCGATGAGGTTAGGCATGGCACAAGTAGTCTTGTAGTCAATACCACTCTCAGAAATCGTGAAGTCGTTGATGGCAGCATAGTAAGGAAGGATGTGGTAGGAGATGAAACGACGGAGAGGGTTCTTAGGATTCTTCCAGTCGTTGTCATAGAGACCCGCATCCTCAGGGTATGTAGTATCATACACCTGCTTTGCGTATGCCTTGAGGTCCTCGAGGTTGTTGATACCCTTGGAAGCAAGCACCTTGTCTGTCTCCACAAGAGCAGTGAAACGCTGGGCACGATAACCGATGTACTTACAATTCCAGTCCTCGTTGGCACGGTGCATTATGACACCGAGGTTCACGGAGTCAGCACCACAAGTGTAGTTCTTGTCGATGTAAGTGAAGAGAGTGTCCTTCAGTCCAACGAGGTTGAGGGCAGCAACGAAGATGCTGATGTTCCTGTCCTTCTCCATGAGTTCAGGGAGATAAGAGTTGGAAGGCTGGATGACATGGTCGAGGGTATGCACCACACCGTTCTCCACAGAGTCATCACGGATGATAAGCTTTGACGACATATTGACGAAGTAAGCCACGTTACCATTATTCACGGCATCGCTGTCACATGAGAAAGTGAGGTAACGCTCATTCATATTAGCCACAGGAATGTTACCATCGGCAAGGTCAGTGGTGAAGAAAGCCTCGCTGATGATATGGTTCCATGACAGGGTGTCGCAGTCAGCGTCCGTAAGGTCATCAACCGACGACATACCGCGTGAGCGGAGGTAGCTCTGGACGGCATCGTTGGTAGGAGCAAAGCAAGTGTAGTTGCCATACGTAGCCATCATACCGTACAATCCTGAACGGTGCAGTATCTTTGTGAAGTCACTATACTTCTCTGGATTATGGTCGAGATAGTCACTCACCATCTCACCCGTGAAGGTATAGTAGTTGTCGCCGACAGGTTCGTCAGAACAAGCCGACAGGTAGAAGAGAGATGTACACATGGCTACTGCACCCATGAGCACGTTCTTCATTCTTGATTTATTATTTATGTTTAGTTTCATAACTTTTTCTTTTTGTAGTTACTGAGCTGTTACAGTGAAGTCGGATAGATGTTAGATATTCTTTTCTGACTTATCTGTATCGTATGCAGGGTTCTGCTTGAGGTAAGGATTTACCTTCAACTCATCACGGCTATAAGGCCAGAAGAGGATATCCTGCGTAGAGAGCTTGATACGGATTGCAGGTCCGTTCTCCTGGAACTTAGGAACGACCTTATTGAGCAATCTGGTGTTGTTGCCGTCACGGAGACTGAAGCGGACAAGGTCGAACCAACGCTTACCCTCAAACATGAGTTCACGCTGACGCTCATCGAGCAAAAGGTTCTCCATCGTCAAGCGTGAAGTAGCGTAGTCGGCATACACGAGAGTATCGGCTGCCACACGCTTGTTATTGGCACGCTTCCATACTGCTGATATGCAAGAGAAGGCTTCGCGATAGCACTTATCCTGAGCCTCAGTAAGCGTAGAGCCTGTCTCCACATCGCCTGCAAGCTCAATCATAGCCTCAGCACGCATAAGCATCACGTCGGTGAGACGATATACAATCCAGTTGTAAGTTGGTATAGACGAATATTCAAGCTTAACCTTCATATCGCTGCTTGTCATAGTCGTGGTAATATCCACCTTATTTGCAACATACTTTGCCACATAGCCCTTGTTATTCTGCGTAACGATGTTCTCAAGGCGACGGCAGTCTGTCTTTGAAAAATAGTCATTGGTTGAAGATACAGGGTCAGAGAACAAGAAGGCAGGAACACCTATCTGACCATCCGGTGCATCAGCCATACCATAGAATACCGATACAGGGGATTTAGAACTTGCACGACCTATCTTATCACCATAATTAGCCAACTCAAATATTGACTCAAAGTATGAAATGCTTGAAGTAGAAGACAATGTACGAGGGAAAATATTGTTGTAGGCATTTCCCATAGTGGTTGAACCAGCCCTACTCTCTGGATAAAGAGGGTACTTGCCGAAGAGTTCCATCTCTACAGCGTTAGGATTCTTCTTGTATTCACGCTCATACTCAGCAATCTTCTGTTTGATGATGAGGTCGCAGTTGTCAATACACTTCTGCCACTCTCCCTTCCACAGATACATATCTGCAAGAAGAGCGTAGCAGGCAGCACGAGTGACACGGTACTTGTTCTCCATAGTATATTCACCATAGCGAGTGACAGCATCGTCCTTGACTGCCTCAACATCCTCAATAATCCTATCGAGGACATAATCAAACTTATCTGCAGGCACCCGGTATGACCTACCATCATCGATAGAAGGCTCTGACACGTATGGTACATCGCGGAACGTACGGATGAGGTAGAAGTGAGCCAAGCTACGGAGAGTGACAGCCTCGGCAATAGTGGCACGTAGCTCTGCATCCGTGAAGTTAGGGTCAATGGCACACACTTCAGGTGCATAGTGGATGACTGTGTTACAATTGTTTATGACCTTGTAGAAGCTAACCCACTGAGTGTATGGATTAGTTTCAAGGATGTTCTCCTTGAATATCTGATTGATGTCATTAGGAGTACCTGAGCCAGCCTGCATGTCATCAGAACGACTCTCACCCCATATAATCATTCGGTTAAGACAGTCATCACTCAGTAACTGTTCATAGCAGGAGAAGAGCACGCTATATACGTCAGACTCTTCCGTCCAGTAGTTCTCAAGCACAACCTCATTAAGTGGCTTGATGGACAGGAAGTCACTACACGATGCCAATGGAGCCAAGCCGCACAATGGCAAGGCAAACATAGCAGCACGATGTGTGTACCTCTTTATACTATTATATATATTGTTCATCTTGTTTTTTTGATTTGAAAGTTATGATGCGACCGAGTCGCTTAGAATCCGACAGACACACCGAGTGTGAAAGAACGTGCATTAGGTGTACGGGCATTGTCCTGAGCCACACCCATACCGCCGACTGCTACCTCTGGGTCCGCACCGCTATAGCCTGTGAGGCAGAAGAGGTTGTTGGCACTCAGGTCGAAGCGTACCTGCTGTATGCCCCACTGCTTCAGCAATACCTGAGGGAGTGAGTAGCTAATCTGAGCATAGTTGAGACGCATGAACGAACCACTCTCCATGAAACGGTCAGAGCCGAGCCAGTTGTATCCTGACTTGTGAAGGGCACGTGGGATTGGGGCTACATCACCCTCCACACGCCAACGCCAGTTAACTGCAGCACTCTGGTTGTTACAAGTGTACATATTCTCCGCATTCATACGTGCTGCATTGATAATCTTGTTACCAGCACGGAAGTTGAACTGGAGGTTGAGAGCCCAACGGTCATAGTTGAAACGCATACCCCATCCACCAGTAACCTTTGGAAGTGAACTACCGAGATAGACGATGTCAAGCTCGTTGATGTTACCGTCATGGTTGATATCCTCATAGATGGCATCACCGCCATGGAACTGATAGATGTAACTCTTATCACGGTTGTTGTAACCGAATACCATTGGAGTGGTGAATCCGTTCCTGTCAACGATGACGTTACCATCAGCATCACGTGCTACAGGAGCATTAGGACCGCTTACGCCTGGAACCTCTGTCTCTGAATACTTAGAGTACTGATATACTCCCTTGTAACGGAATCCATAGATAGAACCGAAAGCATTGTGAAGCTGTACACGAGAGAGGTAAGAGCCATTGTTCTTGTTGAAGTCCCCATTGAGTGAAGCAAGGACAGTTGGGTCCATTTCAATGATTTCGTTACGGTTGTTAGCAAAGGTAACGTTAAAGTCCATAGAGAACTTACCTGCACGGATAAACTTATTACCGTGGATATTGAACTCCCAACCAGTGTTACGCATCTTACCAGTGTTCTGACTTGCAAGGTTCTTGAAACCTGATGATGCAGGAATACCGAAGTTGTTCATGAGAAGGTCTGTGGTATTCTGAACATAGATGTTGAAGTCGGCGACGTATGTATCATCAAGCACACCAAGGTTGAAACCAAGGTTCCAAGTCTGCTTGTCCTCCCACTTGAGGTTTGAGAGACGTATATTATTTGGCATGACGGTGTTGTAGTCAACGTAGCCACCACCATTAGAATACTTAGAGAAGTAGAGATACTGACCTCCTGGCTGGTTACCTGTACGTCCCCATCCCGGACGGATAGAGAGCATAGACAACCATGGGAAATATTTCTGCATGAATGGTTCGTCGCCCAAGTTCCAACGGAATGACAAAGACGGGAATGTACCCCAACGCTTGTCATCACCAAACTTTGTACAGCCATCCCTACGAACTGAGAAGTCTGCCACATAACGCTCCTTGTAGGCATAGTGTGCCTGGAATGTGAGATATACGGAACGCCACTGATTAGCACCAGAACCGATAGACTCAATCACACCGTCAGCCACTGAACTGCTGATAGAGCCATGTGGCAATCCATAGATGGAACTTGATGATGATGCAGATGAACCATCAGTGAGCTGGAAACGTCCCATCGCCATGAAGCTATGGTCACGGTTGCTGAATGCTGGAATGAAAGTAATGGTGTGAGTAGTAGTCACAGCCGTACTCTTATTAGCATCAGACTTTGAAGCATTATTATTTTTATCTGTCCATCCTGTTGTCACAAGACTTGAAGGATAGAATGAATCGTTGTACTTATTAAATATGTTGAACAGAACCTTACCTTCATACTTCAACTGTGTCTGCTCAGGATTAATGCCCAAGAGCTGATAATGAAGCTGGAACTCAGGCTGAATCTGATATGTTGATTCGTCATTGGTAGCCTCATAGGCAAGAGCTATAGGATTAGGGTACTTGAACTGACCATAATCCTTATCTCTAAGTTCCGGTGAAGCAGTGTTGAGCATGTGGTAGTACTCAGGAAGGTCGTTGCCATTCTCATCCTTCTCATAAATGGAGAGGTTAGGCATCTTCAAATATGCGTTGGAGAGAAGTTCCGCAGCATTCTTCTGGTTCTTGGTGTAAGTAAGGTTGAAGTTAGTGACAATCTTGATACGGTCACTTACCATATAGTCGAGAGCCACACGACCAGAGAGACGGTCGAGAACCTGCTCAATGACAGTACCTGTCTGGTGGTCATAACCGAATGATACACGGAACAGAGCCTTTTCACCACCACCCGACATACTGATGTTATGCTTTTGGAGAAGACCATTCTTGCTCACAGCATCACGCCAGTCTGTATTGTTGTTATACATATGATACTCGCTGAATGATGGGTCATAGTTGAACTCACGGATATCAGAGGCATCATTGGAGAGGCGTGGATTGTAGAAAGCCTCCTTCATGAGCATTGTGTACTGGTCACCATTGAGAAGCTCAATACCCTTTGGCTGATGAGTGAGAGTAGCACGGTAAGAATAAGTAACCCTTGTCTTACCACGATGTCCACGCTTAGTTTTAATCTCAATTACACCATTTGCTCCCTGCGAACCCCAAATGGCACAAGCTGCAGCATCCTTCAGTACAGTAATGCTGGCAATATCATCAGGGTTGACGTTGAGGAGCTCGGCATACTGGTCTTCTGTTGCAGAAGCATAGTTGAAGTTACTCTTGTAGTCGGACTCAAACACGTTACCATCCACAACGATAAGTGGCTCTGAGCTACCATTGATGGAACTTACACCACGAAGACGCATCGTAGTGCCAGAACCGAGGTTACCTGAGTTACTAACGATATCAAGACCTGAGATACGACCCTGAAGAGCCTCATCGACACTTGTCATTGCGAGACCCTCGAATTCCTTCATATCAATAGTTTGCGATGCTATGGAGAGCTCTCGTTCCGGAATGGCAAGACCACTGGCTGGGATTGTCTTCTTTCCCTTAACCACAACCTCCTTGATGACATTATTACTTACAAGGCGGATTTTGTATGTCGTACCACTAATCTTAACATATTTTGTCTCATAACCAATGAACGATATACGCAACTGGTCTTTTGGGTCAACAATACGAAGCGAGAAGTTACCATTGATATCGGTAACTGTATGCGCAACGATACGGTTGTTCTTATCCAACTCGACGACGTTACAAGCCATGAGCACATCCATGTCGTCCATCACAGTACCGCGAATCATAGTTCCCGCTTTCTGTGCCGACGCCGTCAGTGACATAGCTGAAAGTGCGAGCAGTGAAATATATTTTTTCATAATTGACTTATTCTTTTTTCTTCAGACTACTAAACTATTTATACTGTAACACACCATTCAGTCGATGTACAACTGCATGTGATGACGTATATATCTGAGCAGCACGTCCTGCATTGGCATTGTCATACTGATACTCACGACAAGTGATGTTGTACAGTTCTGGATCAGAGGTATCAACCTTGTGTTTGTTACCCTTGGCATCTGTTACTGTGATGCCGTCATTGCTGACCTGAGTGTTCAACTTGTAGTATGAAAGATTACCATTATCAAGTTTGTAAGCAGAAGTTTCAAACTCTCCACTCTCACTACCCTGACCTATATAGAAGCCATTGTCCTGAATATGATACTTGATGAAGTTTTCAATCTCCCTTGCAAGGCTGTCCTTAACCTCTGTCTCGGTAGCGGCATCAACCTGTTCCCATGTAGGAAGTTTGCCTGAAGCCTGAAGTTCTTCGATTGCCTCATTCGTTGGGACATATACAGTATAACGGAATGTGTTGAATATAGATATATTGGTACTTGCACATGCGTGCATATCCTTACCTACAGTGTGGCGTGTCTCTGTGAGTTCTGAACTTGCAAGGAGGTTTTTGAATGCGGAGAACTCCTCATGCTCACCAAGTACATCCATTACAGACTTGCGGGTTGTCATGATAGGAGCTTCCTCAATGATGTAGCTCTTACCGTTACCTTGATCTGCTTGGTTATATACTTCCTTGATGGCTATAGATTTACCATCAAGCATCTGGGCACTACCTTGAACAGTCATACCATTGCTTCCCTGTGAAGCCTTTGACACCTTAACCACGCTACCGCCCTTAGTGCGATAGAACGTATTGCCGTCCTCCACGTCACCAATGACGATGTGAGTGTTGAGTATATCCTCAAGGCGGTTCTTAATCTGGTCGTAAGTAGCGAGAGAGATCGAGTCGGTAACCGTCTGCGTCTCCAAGTCATAGTTCCAGATACTTGCCCAAACCTTATCCTTCTCTGTCTGTGCAGAAGGACGGTAGTGGAAACGGAACAACTGAGTGCTTGGCTTACCGTATGAACAAGGGTCTATATACTCAAGCAAAGCATCGTTTGTTGGGATGAAGAGGCTGTAGTATGAGTTTTGTGAATTGAGATAGACATCATAGCCACACTGCTCTATACCCCAATAGAAGATACTCATGGTCTCATTCACAAGAGCAGGGAATGAAACTGAGATATATGCTACTGGATTGAATACTCGATTTGTAAGATATACAGCACCATTACAAGCCATGAATACAGAATCAACATGTTCTTTCTGTATTCCAAGCTCATCATTAGCATCATTGAGCACATTCTTAAACTTGCTTGGTACTGAACTAACGAATGAATTAAGCATATTTACGTTGAGAAGCTTTGAGACAACCTTGTCTGGCACATTGTCCCATGAGCCGTAACGGTTCTTGAGCACCTTACCCGCTCCTTCGTTCCAATATTTATCCATCGCCTCGTTGCTTGGCACGAGCATAACACCCATGTTCTGCTGGAGTGCAACAGATGCAGAGAGACTGCTTGTAGTTGCTGAATAGAACTGGTTCCATCCTGGATCGAACTTAAGGACACCAGGTACAGGTCCTTCCTGTGGAGTAAGGTCGAGAGCCTCATTACCCTGTGAACGATTTGAGAAATAACGTTTCTCAAATACAGAATCTACTTCAGTTTTGTAGATACGGTTATATTCCTTAGTCAAGTCCTGTCCCACATAGTATGGAGCACAGAAACGGTCAAGGAGACGTGAGAACTGTGACACGTGAGCCTTCTGGTTGATAAGTTCAGCCATGTTAGGCAGCGGTGTGAGCACATCCTCCATTTCGTGAACAAATCCATTGGAACACTTGACATTTGGACGTATCATATTGATACCATTCACATTGGCATCGCCAGCCTGACGACTGCCCTTGTAGTTGAAGAGGAAGTTGCAGTCATCATTTGTGATAAGCTTGTTTGTAAGGAAAGCCTCTATAAAGTGTACCATCGGAGGAGTGGTACGGTCAAGGAAACAAGGGATTGACTTCTTGTTATCCTTGTAGTACTGCCAGTAAGGATTGTCCGGCATCTTGTCAGGAGTGAGCACAGGAACGGAATCAAACTGTGACACAGCTGTGAGACGACGCATGCAGTCGCCCTCAACAGGAAGGGCATTCTCGCTTGATGCCTGTGAACTTGACAGATAAGCCACCTGACAAGAGTTGTTAATCATGCTACCGTACAAAAGCAGTTTCTTCTGGGCAGACGTGAGGTCGGAATACTTTCTCACCCCCCATGTGTTTGTCTGGTAGAAACGGTTAAACGCATCATCGTTTGCAACGAAGAGCGTCTTACTACCTGTCTTAGCAAGGACATCCTTGTAGTTCAGGTCGTCAATCAGTCTAACCATGTTCGTGTAGTGGCCGTCATCATTCAGATAGTCATACACACTTGAGCCTAACCAATCAGGTGTGGTCTCTGCCAAGTCATAACCATCACATGAAGACATAAGCCCCATCGCGAGCATAGCACATCCTGCCGCAAAGGCAAGACTCTTTCGATGTACAGGTTTAGTTTTCATTTTTGATATAAGTATTGTTAGTTGTTTTCTATCCCACAAACACCGTACTCGGTGTTTTGCCTATTATTACACGATACAAATTTACCTTTTTTAACAATATTACAAAAAAAATCGTGTAACAGGTAGTTTACACCATGTTACACGATTTTCATCGTTATGTTTAACAAATACTTACTTCAATACAAATTACTCGTCAATACCCTCAATTGTCTGGATCGTTCCATCCTCATTGTATGTGAGTTCGCATACCTTGAGGCTACGGAGCCATGATTTACCACCTGATGGTACACTATCGTGATGGAAGAGGTACCACTTACCCTTGTACTCTATGATGCTGTGGTGAGTTGTCCAACCAACAACAGGAGTGAGGATAACGCCCTGATAAGTGAAAGGACCGTATGGGTTGTCACCTACGGCATAGCAGAGGAGGTGACTGTCACCTGTTGAGTAAGAGAAGTAATACTTACCCTTGTACTTGTGCATCCAGCTTGCCTCGAAGAAACGATGTGGGTCGTCTGCCTTGAGAGGATTGCCGTCCTTGTCAACCACGAGGATTGGACGTGGTGCCTCAGCATAGTTGAGGCCATCCTTAGTGAGGCGAACGCAACGGCTTGGAAGTGAGTCAGCCTTACCTTCTGGTAGATATGGTTCCTCAAGGTGGATATTATCCTTGTAACGCTGGAGCTGTCCTCCCCAGAGACCACCGAAGTAAACGTATGTCTCGCCATCTGCATCATCACGGAAGGCACACATATCGATGCTGTAGCTTCCTGGTATTGGTGCTGGCTGAGGAATGAATGGACCTGCTGGATTGTCGGCAATGGCTGCACCCCAGTGGAACACGTCATTACGATCCTTGAGTGGGAAGTACATGATATACTTCTTCACCTTCTTGCTGAAGCCCATGCCCTTTGCCTGCTCTTCCGCATTTGTAGGAACCTCGACCTCATACTCCTGAACGTCACAGTCCCAGAGCTGACGGCCTGCCCAAGGAATATCCTCCTGACGAAGCACACATCCATGGTCAGTCACCTTGCCTGTCATTGGGTCACCATCGATAGAAAGAACGTGGTAATCCTTCATGACATACTGGTCGCCATTATCATTCTCTACATTCTCACACTCCCAGTCGTGACTTGGATAGATGTATATCTTACCGTCAAAGATGTGAACAGATGGGTCTGCCATGTAATCCTCTGGGAATACATATCTTTTCTTAGTTTTTGTTGCCATAGTTATATTGTATTAGTATTGTACTATCTTATCCTTCTTGCTTCGGCAACCATTACGTAAGAATTACGAAGGGTTAACGAAGGGTTGCCGAAGGATTTTATTCGATTTTTTCTTGTATTATTTTGTCCTTGCCTCTATTTCTCTGTTAATCTCATCAAGCTTCTCGTCAGTAAGTGGGTACTTGTAGATGAGGTAAGCCACAACAACGAGGAGAGCAGCTGGAATGACACATGTGAACCAGAGTATTGTCTCCTGAGCACTTGCAGAATAATTGGCAAGCTTTGGATAGTAAGCGTTTACTGGTGCGCTGATGAATGATGCGAGGAACACAACCACGAAGATGCTGAGCATCAACTGGAGACACTTGTTTGCCTTGAATTCAGCAAACATCTCGCCGTATGTTACTGGCTTCTCTGGTGTTGTTGCGATACGTTCCTTACAACCTGTGAAGCAAAGGAGTAAAAGAACGAAACCGATAAGAGCAAACACACAAGTAACAGTAAACCACGCATCAGGAGCAACAGGAAGAGCGGATTCCTCACTTGCAAGGTCGAAACCAATCATTCCCATTACCAATGGAGTAATCCAACCTGCAATAGAGAATCCAGCCTTGAAAGCAACACCTGCAAGGGCGTTGACAGTAGCAGCAGGACGGTTGCCAGTACGATATTCTGCCTCTGTGATTACCTCTGGGACAAGAGCCCACATGAGCGAACCAACGAGAAGACCTACACCTGTCATAATCTTTGCAATCTGAACAAATGTGTTGCAGCTCTCAACGTCAGACACCTTTGGAATTGTGTAGAGAATCACGAATCCAACGAATCCGATAGAGAGGAGCAGATAGTAAAGTCCTTTCTTTCCGAACCACGACTTCAAGAGAGGAAGAGATGGAAGGATGATGAAGGCAGGAATTGTTCCGATAGCCATGAATGTAGCCTGATTCCAGTCGATGACAGTATGAGCCACAACAGCAAGTCCTACAGGGAAACCTGCCTGAACAAGTATCTGACCGATGTTGGCACATACCATTCGTGTAGAAGTAAGCTTGAGTACCTCGTCATTATCACGAGTCATACTTGCCATGATTGAGCCGTAAGGAATGTTCACTACAGAATAAATCATGCTCAGCAATGTGTAGCTGACAGTAGCATATACAATCTTCATCGACATTGACCACTCTGCCACCTGTGGGAGCATCAAGAGACATGCTGCCACAGTAAGAGGAATACCGCCATAGAGGAG
>CAMOVB010000032.1:0-19554 GCA_946626925.1 uncultured Prevotellaceae bacterium | reverse complement strand
CATGAAGGTGGACCGCTACAAGAACCACAACATCGAGGTGGTAGTGGATAAGCTTGCCGTGAGCAGCAAGGATGCCGAGCGTCTGAAGGCAAGCCTTGCAACTGCCATGAAACTTGGCGAAGGACAGATAATGGTACTCGACAAGGATGCCGACAGTCAGGAGGACCACAAGTTCAGGAGTAGCGCCGTCAAGCATTTCTCAAAACGACTCATGTGCCCTACCACAGGTATATGTTACCATGAACCTGCGCCTAACAATTTCTCGTTCAACTCACCACAGGGAGCATGTCCATACTGTAAGGGACTCGGCATGGTGAGCCTCATCGACGAGGAAAAGATTATACCAGACGCATCCCTGTCTATCTACGAGGGAGGACTTGCGCCACTTGGCAAGTTCAAGAACACGATGATATTCTGGCAACTGGATGCCGTACTCTCACGCTATGACGGTTGCAATCTAAAGACAAAAATAAGCGACCTACCTGAGGATGCAAAGCAGGAGATAATATACGGCTGTCAGGAACGAATCAAGATAAAGGCTGAACTCATAAAGACATCAAGCGACTTCTATACCGAATACGAAGGACTGGCTAAGTACATACACCAGTTAGCCGAGACAGAAACATCTGCTTCGGCACAGAAATGGGTGGAGTCGTTCGACAAGCAGGCAGCTTGTCCTAAGTGTAACGGAGCACGACTCAATCAGGAGGCACTCCACTTCCGTATTGTTGACAAGAACATCAACGACCTTGCCAACATGGACCTGGGCGAGCTGTACGAGTGGATAAACACGGTAGAGGAAAAGATGTCGAGCAAGCAACAGAAGATTGCAGCCGAGATAATAAAGGAGATACGTGCACGTCTGTCATTCCTCCTCGACGTGGGACTTGAATACCTGTGTCTCAACCGTTCATCCATGAGTCTTTCGGGTGGAGAGAGCCAGCGCATAAGGCTTGCCACACAGATAGGTTCCAAACTCGTGAACGTGCTCTACATACTTGACGAGCCAAGTATCGGACTTCACCAGAGGGACAACGTGCGTCTCATCAACTCACTCAAGACTCTTCGCGACGAGGGCAATACAGTCATCGTGGTTGAACACGACAAGGACATGATGCTTGAGTCCGACTACATAGTCGATATGGGTCCTATGGCAGGAAGAAAGGGAGGCGAAGTCGTGTTCCAGGGTACTCCAAAGGAGATGCTCACAAAGGACACGCTCACAGCTCGTTACCTTAACGGACTGAAGCAGATAGAGATTCCTGCCGAGAGACGTAAGGGTAATGGCAAATACATAAGCATCATCAACGCCACGGGCAATAACCTGAAGAACGTGAGCGTCAAGATACCACTCGGAACTCTTACCGTCGTGACGGGAGTGAGCGGAAGCGGCAAGTCAACCCTCATCAACGAGACGTTGCAGCCGATACTCTCACAACATTTCTACCGTTCGCTCAAGGACCCTATGCCTTACGAGTCATTCGAAGGTATAGAGAATATTGACAAGGTTGTGAATGTTGACCAGTCGCCTCTCGGACGAACTCCACGTAGCAACCCGGCAACATACACGGGCGTATTCTCCGACATCCGTTCACTCTTCGTCGAGATGCCAGAGAGCAAGATGCGAGGCTACAAGCCAGGACGTTTCTCGTTCAACGTGAGCGGAGGACGATGTGAGACGTGTGGAGGAAACGGCTACAAGACGATAGCCATGAACTTCCTGCCTGACGTACTCGTTCCTTGCGAGACGTGCCACGGCAAACGCTATAACCGTGAGACGCTTGAGGTACGCTTCAAGGGTAAGTCAATAGCTGACGTGCTCGACATGACCATCAACCAGGCGGTGGAGTTCTTCGAGAACCAGCCAAGCATCCTCAACAAGATTAAGACCATACAGGATGTAGGTCTCGGCTACATCAAACTCGGACAGCCATCTTCTACCCTCTCTGGAGGAGAGAGCCAGCGAGTCAAGCTTGCCACGGAACTCTCCAAGCGTGATACGGGTAAGACGGTATATATACTTGATGAACCGACTACAGGACTCCACTTTGAGGATATCCGTGTACTCATGGGCGTGCTCCAGCGACTTGTGGATAAGGGCAACACGGTCATCGTGATAGAGCATAACCTCGACGTGATAAAGATTGCCGACTACATCATCGACATGGGTCCTGAAGGCGGACGTGGTGGTGGACAGGTCATGGCAACGGGTACTCCAGAGGAGGTTGTCAAGGCAAAGAAGGGCATCACATGGAAGTTCATAAAGGAAGAACTTGAAAGCAATTCATAATTCATAATGCATAATTCATAATTATAGACACCCGAACACGGTTGTGAGGAACAATTATGGATTATGAATTGAAAATTATGAATTATGAATTATGAATTGTGAATTATGAATTAAAGGTAAATGATTTATCCAACAACTTTCGAACAAAAGATATCATTCGACATAATACGACAGGACTTGAAGGAGCTGTGTCTCTGTACCCTTGGACAACAAAGGGTGGATGAGATGACATTCTCCTCCAACCATTCGACAATAAAGCGCAGCATACGACAGACGACGGAGTTCATGCGTATCCTGCAAGAAGAGGATTTCCCTGACCAGAACTTCTACGACGTGCGACAGTCGCTCAAGCGCATAAGGATAGAGAACACGTTCCTTGAAGAACGAGAACTCTTTGACCTACAGCGTTCGCTCGACACGATATGTAAGATTGTATCGTTCCTCGGCAAGTCGGTAGATGAAGAAGGCGAGATTCCTTGTTACGTACAACTCAACGCACTCACCAAGGATGTGCAGACATTTCCACAACTCGTCAGACGTATAGACCAGATACTCGACAAGTTCGGCAAGGTGAAGGACACAGCGTCCCCTACCCTCATGATGATACGACGCGAACTGGCAAGTACGGCAGGAAGCATATCACGCACTCTCGCGTCAATCATGAAGACTGCCAAGGGCGACGGAGTGATAGACAAGGACATCGCACCTACCATGCGTGACGGACGACTCGTCATACCTGTAGCTCCTGCCATGAAGCGCAAGATACGAGGCATCGTGCACGACGAGTCAGACTCAGGACGTACTGTATATATAGAGCCAGCCGAAGTGGTAGAGGCAAACAACCGCATACGTGAACTGGAGTCGGAGGAACGTCACGAGATTAAGCGCATACTCCTTGAGTTTACAGCTACGGTACGCCCTGAGGTACACGAGATAATGAACAGCTACGAGTTCCTTGCCGACATCGACTTCATACGTGCCAAGGCAAAGTTCTCTATAGCCACCAACGCCATAGAACCTGTCATCGAGGAGAAACAGATGATGGACTGGTGCATGGCTGTACATCCGTTGCTCCAACGCTCGCTTGCCAAGCACGGACGTAAGGTCGTTCCTCTTGACATAGTGCTCAACCACAAGCAACGCATACTCCTCATATCAGGTCCTAACGCAGGAGGAAAGTCCGTTTGTCTCAAGACAGTAGGACTGCTCCAGTACATGGTACAATGCGGAATGCCCGTACCTATGGCAGAGAGCAGCAAGGTCGGAATATTCAAGAGCATATTCATAGACATAGGCGACGAACAGAGTCTGGAGAATGACCTCTCCACCTACTCTTCACACCTGTTGAACATGAAGAATATGATGCGAAGTGCCGATGGAGCAAGCCTCATCCTCATCGACGAATTCGGTACGGGTACCGAGCCGCAGATTGGCGGGGCAATAGCACAGGCAGTACTCAAGCGTTTCGTCAAGCGTCATGCCTATGGAGTCATCAACACCCACTACCAGAACCTCAAGCATTATGCACAGGAGACGGACGGAATGATTAACGGAGCCATGCTCTACGACCGCCAGCAGATGGCACCTCTCTTCCAGTTGCAGATTGGCAATCCTGGGTCTTCGTTTGCCGTAGAGATTGCTCGCAAGATTGGTATTCCAGAAGACATCATAGCCGATGCTTCGGAACTCGTGGGACAGGAATACATCAGTTCGGACAAATATCTGCAGGACATCGTGCGCGACAAGCGTTACTGGGAGAATAAGCGTCAGACCATTCATCAGCACGAAAAGCAGATGGAGCAGACGATTGAGCGTTACGAGGCAGAGATAAAGAAGTTGCACGACGAGCGCAAGGAGATTATCGCCAAGGCAAAGGCTGACGCAGAGGAACTCCTCCAGAACTCCAACGCACGTATCGAACAGACCATACGTGAGATTAAGGAGGCTCAGGCAGAGAAAGAGCGTACACGCAGCATACGTCAGGACTTCAACGACTTCAAGCAAGAGGTCAAGGCTATCAATCCAGAGGAAATGGAGGAGAAAATCCGTCGCCAGATGGAAAAGGTCAAGGCTCGCAAGGAACGTAAGGAGAAGGGCGAAAGCAAGAAGGGACAGTCGCTCGCCAAGAACGGAGCTGTTGCTCCGACCGCAGGCAACACCGCTCCTCAGCCAAATACGGATGCCGTACTCTTCAAAGAGAAGGATTGGGTTCGTCTCAAGGGAACAACCACTCCGGGACAGATAATCAAGATAAACGGCAACGAGGCTCTCGTTGGCTTCGGAGGAATACAAACCAACGTGAAGCTCAAGCGCCTTGAACCTGCTGAGGCTCCACAGAAAAAGAAGGAAACGATGGCGGCAACATTCATAAGCAGCCAGACGCAGGACAACATACGCGAGAAGACACTCAACTTCTCTCAGGACATCGACGTAAGAGGTATGCGTGGCGAGGAAGCAATACAAGCAGTCACATACTTCATTGACGACGCTCTCGTGGCTGGTGCTTCAAGGGTACGAATACTCCACGGAACGGGTACGGGAATACTCCGCACACTCATCCGCCAGTATGTAGGCACGATACCTGCCGTAAGCGACTATCACGACGAGCATCCACAGTTTGGAGGAGCAGGAATCACGATTGTGGAGTTCATGTAAAAGACGTAGTCTGACAGACTATCAATAGTAGTCGAACGGACTAATGATAGTCACCCATACGGACTAATGATAGTCGATAGTACGGACTATCGATAGTCGCACATACCGGCTATCATTAGTCCGTTCGACCACTTTCGGATGTCGTTTTACAAACACACGACAAGACTGAAATACTGCATATTACGCTACGCAAAAGAATATACGTATATTGCAGTAACAATTCATAATTTTGAACCCCGAAGGGCTCAACGTAGTTAATTCTTAATTCTTAATTTTTCAACATCTCATGGATAATGAATTGAGCGAGGGTGAGCAGGTCTTCATATTCCGCAAGTTCATGCTTGACGAGGAAGACGAAGACGTGGAGCTCTACCACAGAGCCGCAATAGACAAGTTGCAGACACTCTATCCCGGCAAGAAGATAACCGACTACGGCACTCTTACCATCGGAATAGAGACGGACAGCATGTATTCCGACACAGGACAAGACATCTACGAGCTTGGTATGGTGGATTGGGAACTACCAGCCATCCGCAACACACGCGACGGAGAGGTCATAACGTTTAGAATCTGACCCACCCCAACCCTCCCTACAGGGAGGGAGCTTAGTTACCACGTCCGCTGCAACCTTCATACATTCTATCAGCAACAAGGCTATCCAGTCCCCTCCCTGTAGAGAGGGTTAGGGTGGGTCTTCATTGAATTTGAACTATGACAACATTTCTCGAACTTATAGCAAACGACTTGTACAAGGAACTTGGGGGAGACTTCACCAAGACAACCATCATATTCCCTAACAAGCGTGCAAATCTGTTCTTCAACAACCATCTCGCAAAGATAAGCCCCTCGCCTGTCTTTGCACCACAATATCTGTCCATAGGTGACCTGTTCGCTTCGCTGAGCGACCGCATAGTGGCTGACCAGATACAACTCGTATGCCGTCTCTACGAGGCGTTCCATAGCGTGACAAAGACAGAGGAAACACTCGACAAGTTCTACTCATGGGGGGAGATGATGCTGAGCGACTTCGAAGATATTGACAACAACATGGCAGAAGCAAGAAGCCTCTTTGTCAATATCGCCGAATTGCAGGAGATGACATCATTCGAGTTCCTTACGGACGAGCAGGTGGCTGCCATCAAGACCGTGTTCGAGAATTTTGACAAGGACAAGCGCACACGTCTCAAGGACAAGTTCCTGAGTATATGGGATGCCCTTGCCCCTACCTACCAGACATTCAAGGAACAGCTTGTCAAGGACAACCTCTGCTATGAGGGAATGATGAAGAAGGAGGTCATAGAGACGCTCAAGAATACACCTGAGAAGATTATCGACCGACTGAAGAGCGAGAATTACGTCATAGTCGGCTTCAACGTACTCAACGAGACGGAGCGTCAGCTCTTCAAGTTCCTCAAGAAGAACAAGAACACATACTTCTACTGGGATTACGACAAGGCATACGAAAAGGATGAGGCTGGACGCTTCATCATGCAGGACATACAGGACTTCGGCAACAGGTTTGCCGACCACCCTGAGTATTATCAGAATCTCTGGCAGAAGAAGAACATATCCTTCGTGAATGCAACCACGGAGAATGCCCAGACACGATACGTGAGCAAATGGATAGAGGAGACGATAAAGGACGGCACACACCTGAACGAGAACGCTATCGTGCTATGCAACGAAGCCGACCTGCCTTCCGTACTCCACTCCATTCCATCAACCCTCTCGGACGAGGGACAGACAGAACTCGTGAGTGACAAGCACACGTTCCTCAACGTCACCATGGGATTCCCTCTTGGCGACACGCTGGCTTACAGCTACGTACAGGCATTACTCGAACTCCAGATACACGGAAAGTCGAACAATGGCTATTGGCGCTACAGCTACGTGGCAGACGTACTCCGCCATCCGTTCACACGTCGCCTGTCGGGTAATGCGTCAGTAGCAATACTCTCGCATCTCAACAGCCGAAACATCACGTTCCCAAGCGAGAAGGACATACTCTATCCTTTCACACACCCAAAGGAAGATGAAGAGCCAATGCCTCATACCGAGGACTTTATACGTCAGCTGTTCACACCAGCAGGTTCAAAGCACGAGATAACGTCATACGTCATCGAGATGCTCAAGAAGATAGGAATATCATACAAGGGCGAGAAGAACGAGGCTCTGCAGAAGGAATCAATCTTCACGGCTTATACGGTCATCAATCGTGTACAGTCGCTCCTTGAGGAGAACCCACTCCTTGCAAGCGTGAACAACGAGACGCTCAACCGTCTCATACGACAGATTATGGCGAGCAACTCCATTCCTTTCCACGGAGAACCTGCCATAGGACTTCAGGTGATGGGAGTGCTTGAGACGCGTAACCTCGACTTCAAGAACGTCATACTCCTCTCATGCAACGAGGACATGCTCCCTAAGAACGTACATCGAGCATCGCTCATTCCGTACAACCTCAGAGAGTTCTACGGCATGACGACCATGGAGAAGCAGGTGAGCCTCTACGCATATTATTTCTACAATCTCCTGCAAAGGGCGGAGAACATAACCGTCATGTACAACTCATCAAGCGAAGGCCTCAACAAGGGTGAGAAGTCACGCTTCATGATGCAGATGGAGATAGAGACAAAGAAGATATTAGGTCCTGACAACAAGATAATACACAAGACGTTGCTTGCCGACAATGAGGCACAGAAACCTAACGACTGCTTTGCGCCTAAGACAGAAGAGTTGATGCAGAAGATGGACGAGCGATTCAAGACAGGAATACTCTCGCCTACAGCCATCAACAATTATCTTCGTTGTCCGCTTGCCTTCTACTTCAAATACATTGCCAACTACAAGGATCAGGACGAGGTGACGGAGGAGGTTGACAGCCCTGCCTTCGGTACAATCTTCCACAAGTGCATGGAGGATATTTACGGCTCATTTGCTGGTCGTCAGATACAGTCAAAGGACCTTCTGGCAATAGCAAACGACAAGGTCAAGATTGCACGTATCGTAGATGAGGCTTTCGCCACGGAGTTCTTCCACAAGGACAAGAATGAGGTCGTGCACTACAATGGAGAACAGAAACTTAACCACAAGGTGCTCTGCAAGTATGTCCGCAACCAGCTAATCTTCGACTCACAAAGTTGCCCTATGCGTAACGTGCACGTTGAGAAGAGGATTGAGCACACGGAAGTCATCAAGGGACACGAAATACACCTCGGAGGTTCAATCGACCGATTTGAGACGCTCAACGACCCTGCGAACAATCAGGATTACCTGCGTATCGTGGATTACAAGACAGGTACAAAACCAGAGAAGAACGTGACGAGCGAGAAACTCTTCAACAGTTCGGGCGATGCCAAGTATCATTGTCAGGCGATGTATTACAGCTACGTGATGCGTCGTGTACTCGAACGCGAGTATGGCGATGCAAGCAAAATTCCGCCAATACGTCCGTCACTCATGTATGTCACTCAGGCACTTGCACAACGTGAGGACAGCTTCAAGGTGAACGGAAGCGAGATGACCGACTTTGCAGATTACGAGGAGGATTTCCATGCCATGCTCAAGTCAACAATAGAGGACATCTTTGACCCTGACATCCCTTTCCGCCAGTGTGAGGACAAGAGCAAATGTGCAAACTGCTCGTTTGTCCGCTTCTGCCGAAGGATGAGCTGAGGGGAATTAAGAGTTAAGAACGTAGCGAAGCGGTCTCACTGACCGTAGGGAAGTAATTAAGATTTAAGATTTTGGCGAACGAAAAGTTGCACTAAGGTGCCAATTAGAAAAACCTTAAAGAAACAGAACAAAAACAAGAAAAAACATGTTTTCTTTTGTTTTCCTATGTTTTCTTTTGTTTTTCTAATTGGCCGCTTGGCGGCAAAAAAGCAGAATGATAAAGTCAAAAGTAGAGAAAATATTCCTTGGTATTGACCCGGGAACAAACGTGATGGGTTATGGCGTGCTCCGTATTGTTGGCAACAAGGCGGAGCTTATTGCCATGGGCGTGATTGAACTCAGCAAGTATGAGAGTCATTATCTGCGCCTTGGCAAGATATTTGAACGTGTGACGAGCATCATAGAGTCGTACAAGCCAGACGAGATGGCTATTGAGGCGCCATTCTTTGGCAAGAACGTACAGTCAATGCTCAAACTCGGTCGTGCTCAGGGAGTTGCCATCACAGCTGCCATTATGCGCGACATCCCTATCCACGAGTATGAGCCAAGGAAAATCAAGATGGCGATAACGGGTAACGGTAACGCTTCAAAGGAACAGGTGGCAGGAATGTTACAGAGGATGCTCCACATTTCAAAGGAAGACATGGATGTCCAACTTGATGCTACAGATGCCGTTGGAGCCGCCTATTGCCACTTCATTCAGATGGGTAAACCCGAAACAGAGAAAAAATTTTCCTCTTGGGCAGATTTCGCCAAGAAAAACCAGGATAAAATACACAGATAATTCAAATCTTTTTTGTATCTTTGTGCCGTTTTATGAGGAAACCATGTACGTAGTACATAACCCTCGAATTAAAAATTATCGATTAGCACAAAGATGAACAATAACAACGCATTTCCATACAGAGCTTACGCAATGGAGTACGGCACATTCCTCGGCATTGCGTGGACGGCTGTATTTTTCCTTTTCATAGCAACCATAAGGACAGCATCCGACTTATACGCAACCCTTGCATTCTTCGCTTTCCTTAGCCTTGCCATCATCCCTTTCTTGTTTGCATGGCGCATCAAGCAGCTTCAGGGCAAGGGCGAAAGTCTCGGAATACTCCGCGGATGCTTATTCTCATTCAACCTGTTCATGTTTGCAAGTCTCTTTACAGGCGCATGCGAATATGCTTACTTCGCATTCTTCGACCACGGTACATTCGTGGATAGCTTCATGAAAATATATTTCAATCCTGAAATAGCAAACGTCTATAAAACCGCAGGACTTAATGACCTCTATGGCGAGGCAAAGACAGGGCTCATGCAGTTCGGCAACCTTTCGCCATACGAGAAAGCTGGCTCGTTCTTCACATTCAGTTTCTACACGAGCCTCTTCTTCATCCTGCCAGTAGGCGCACTTGCATCCCTCAAGAGCAGCAGGAAAATACAAGCATGAGAAAGAGCCGAAGGTTATCAGTCGAAGTAGTGACTAATTAGTGACTAAGTACTGACCTACTACTGACTAAGTAGTGACTCTCATCCTTTATGCTTGCTTTATGTTTCCCTTATGTCGCTCTTAGGTTTCTCTTAGCATCCTGTACAAATGCTAAGAGAATTGAAGGAGACACGAAGGAACAAAGACAGACAAACAGAATAAAGAAACGTAAAAAACAACATACAGACAATGGACATTTCAGTAATCGTTCCACTATACAACGAGGAAGAATCACTTCCAGACCTCCACGCATGGATTAAGCGTGTGATGGACGAAAACAAATTTACATACGAGATAATCTTCGTCAACGACGGTTCTACCGACAAGTCATGGAAGGTAATCGAGGAACTTGCAAGCAAGAACCCAGAGGTTCACGGCATCAAGTTCCGTCGCAACTACGGCAAGAGCCCTGCCCTCTTCTGCGGATTTGACCGTGCAGAGGGCGACGTGGTAATCACCATGGATGCTGACCTTCAGGACAGCCCTGACGAGATACCAGGTCTCTACAAGATGATTATGGAGGATGATTACGACCTCGTAAGCGGCTACAAGCAGAACCGTAAGCAGGGCGACCCTCTCTCAAAGACAATCCCAACAAAGCTTTTCAACGCAACAGCACGTGCCGTGAGCGGAATAAAGAACCTCCACGACTTCAACTGCGGTCTCAAGGCTTACAAGAACGAGGTTGTCAAGAACATCGAAGTGTATGGCGAGATGCATCGCTACATCCCATACCTTGCCAAGAATGCAGGATTCGCTAAGATTGGCGAGAAACCTGTTCACCATCAGGCACGCAAATACGGCAAGAGCAAGTTCATGGGTTGGAACCGCTTTGTCAACGGCTACCTTGACCTCTTGAGCCTCTGGTTCATCAGCACATTCGGATTGAAGCCAATGCACATCTTCGGATTCGTGGGCACACTCATGTTCATCATCGGATTCTTCTCAGTCGTAACCGTGGGAGGCATCAAGCTTTACGCCATCATGAACGGTACTCCTCACCCTCTCGTGACAAGCTCGCCATACTTCTACATCGCACTCACGATGATGATTCTCGGCACACAGCTATTCCTCACAGGCTTCCTTGCCGACATGATTAGCCGCAGCTCACAAGAGCGTAACAACTACCAGATCAGCAAGAGCATTTAATACGAATCTCAAATTTATAATTTATGCCTCCGGAACATATCGGGACGCATCAATTTGACATCTTAGATTTGAAATTGAAAAGATTATTTTCCATACTCGCAACGGCAGCCATCATGGCAGCTTGTTCGTCAAACAACTGTCCACTGGAGAACTTCGTGGCTTGCAACTATGGCTTCTACGACCAAGAGGGCAAGAGCGTGACCATACTTGACACCATAACAGTCAAGACGCTACTCCCTGGCTACAAAACGGTTTACACCTACCGCAGGTTAGGTTACATGACCATCACCAAGGAGCGCATCGACTCATCAATGATAAAGGCAGGTTACACGATGAAGCCAGAGGTTGTGCGTCGCGACACGATACTCCTCAACCGACTCACAAAGGCATCCACTTTCAAGTTGCCTATGAGCTACTTCAACGCAGAGGACACACTCGTGATTTCGTACTCAAGCATAGCATTGGCAGACACGATAAAGGTTACGCACGACAGCTATCCTTACGTCGAGCTTCCTGAGTGCGGCTCATACCGCTTCCACTATCTGAGGAACGTGCAGTCAACCGACAGGCACATCGACCATGTGGAGATATCAAATCCTAAAGTAAACTATGACGGAAATGAGAATATCAAGATTTACCTCAATGGTACAGCGGAGTAAGGCAATACTAACAATAGCCGTATGCACACTCGCTCCTCTTAACGCTTTGGGACAGACAATAACCGGAGAGACAGCCGAGGGAAAGGTTACGATAACCGACTCCACAGTTGTTGCTGAAGGCGAAGGCAAGCCTACCAAGTGGGTTCCGTCATGGGAAGAGGAAGAGCCACCGCTCATGTTCTTCCAAGGATTCACACTCTCATTCGACATCCTCGGAGCAGGAATGAGGGCGATGTCAAGCAGCGGAAGTCTTGAGGCAGCCTTGAGACTCAACCTCAAGAACACGTACTTCCCGATAGCCGAACTCGGAGTGGCAAACTGTGACAAGACAGATGACAACACCAGCATACGCTACAATACGAGCGCACCATACTTCCGCATAGGATTTGACTACAACATTCTAAAGAACAAGCGTCAGGACAACCGCCTGTTTGCAGGACTCCGCTACGGAATATCATCATTCAACTACGACGTTCACGGACCTGCTCAGATTGACCCAATATGGGGAGGCGAACACGACTTCAAACTCAACGGAGTGACATGTACGAGCCAATGGCTTGAAATCTGTTTCGGATGTCAGGTCAAGGTATGGAGCAGCTTCCACATGGGATGGAGCATAAGACACAAGAGGGAGTTGAAATCATCCAACGATGGCAGCTCGCATCCATATTACATCCCTGGTTACGGAACTACAACGACAGGCAGTTGCTGGGGAGGAACATACAACCTCATCTTTGACCTCAACTGGGGAAAGAAGAAGAAGGCAAGTCCTATATTGGAGAACTCAAACAGCGAGAACAAATAATTCCGCACAAAATATGAAATTGAATTTACAAGAAAATACAGAACCACATAAGATAAAATGGCATGGATGGCTCCTTCTCGTAGGACTCATCTGCGGAACCATATATATTGTACGCCAGCAGCACCCAGAGTACTTTGAGAGCAACTCAAAGGAATGGGACTCAGAACTTGTAAAGCGTAACGAGGGAGCTGTCTTCGGCACATTCTATCACATCACATACGAGTCAGACAAGGACCTTCAGAAAGGTATTGACTCAACACTTGCCGAGGTTGACCGCTCACTCTCTCCATTCAACAAGCAATCAATCATAACAGCCGTGAACAATGGCGATGACGTAGAACTCAATACCATGTTTACAGATGTCTTCATGCTTGCACAGAAGATTTCAAAGGAGACAGAAGGCGCATTCGACATTACCGTAGCACCACTCGTCAATCTTTGGGGCTTCGGCTTCAAGAATATAAATAATGTGAACGACGCCACAGTTGACAGCCTTCGTCAGTTCGTAGGTATGAACAAGGTGTCACTCACAGACGGCAAAGTCATGAAAGAACATCCTGAGACGATGCTTGATTGTAGCGCAATAGCCAAGGGCTATGGTGTGGATGCAGCAGGTCTTTACCTTGAGAGCATGGGAGTAAAGAACTACATGGTCGAGATAGGTGGCGAGGTTCGACTCCGTGGCAACAACCCACGTGGCGACCTTTGGGCAATAGGCATCAACAAACCTGTAGATGACTCACTCAGCACCAGCACAGACATCCAACAGATTGTAAAGGCAACAGACATCGCAATGGCAACATCTGGCAACTACCGTAATTTCTATGTCAAGGGAGGAAAGAAATATGCTCACACCATTGACCCACGAACAGGTTATCCTGTGCAGCACTCCATTCTTTCATCCACGGTACTTGCCAAGGATTGCGCCACAGCAGACGCCTACGCTACATCCTTCATGGTTCTCGGTCTTGACGGGGCAAAGAAGGTGCTCAAGGCACATCCTGAACTCCGTGTGTTCTTCATCCTCTCTAAGGATGACGGCACGACAGAAGAGTGGTACTCAGACAATATGAAGGAACTACTTTTGAATAATGAGGAATAAAAATAATGAGGAATGAGAAATTAGTAATGAGTAATAGCCATTCGGCAAAACTTAAAAACATAAAAACCTAAGAACTTAAAAACTCATAAACTTAAAAACTCAAAAACTCTCGTAGAGTCATGGAACTGACAATGTTTGAACGCCTGCAGCAGTTGCCACTCCTTCAGGGAATGAGCATCAAGGATCTTGAGAACATGGTTTTCAAGATAAGGCTTGACTTCAAGCAACACCTTGCAGGAGAACAGATAGCGGAACAGGACGAACCATGCAGGAAACTGATATTCGTCCTCAGTGGAACCTTGTCCGTACAATACCGCAACCCTGACGGTTCGCTAATTGTGACAGAGGAGACAAGCGCCCCACTCGCCATCGAGCCATGCAGTATGTATGGTATGAAACAGAGGTTCACGCGTGACTACACCTTCGAGACAGACGGAAGCACGCTCACCATACCAAAGAGTATCTTCATGTCAGAAATGATGGATTACCCCATCATACGAACAAATATGCTTAACATGGCATGCAACATGATGCAAAGACAGACGACACGTCTCATGCAGGCAGAACCAGATAACGTGACCGACAAGGTCATCGACTTCCTATCACGCCAATGCACCACCCAGAAAGGTGAAAAGCATTTCAGGGTAAAGATGGAGACAATAGCCGAAATGATTGGCGAGACACGCCTCAACGTTTCAGGAACTCTCAAGACGTTTGCACAAGAAAACATCATCATGCAACAACGCAACGGATTCAAGGTTTATGACTTTGCAAAACTGAGTGCCTGCCGTGGTAAAATGAATAAACAAAACAAATAAAGATGAACAATCCATTTTATACAGATTATAAATACATACCTTTCGACAAGATAAAGTTTGAAGACTATGAGCCTGCCCTTCTACGAGGAATCGAAGATGAGGACAAGGAGATTGAACAGATAGTTTCAAATCCTGATGCTCCTACGTTTGCAAACACCATAGAGGCACTCGACAAGACAGGTGCCCTTCTTGGTCGCGTCGAGGAATGTTTCTACAATCTTCTGAGCGCAGAGACAAATGATGCTCTCGATGAACTTGCCCAGAAGATGTCACCTATCCTTAGCGAACACAGCAACAACATATCTCTCAATCCACAACTGTTCGCAAAGGTCAAGGCTGTTTATGACGAATACAAGGCAAAGGACTTTGAGGGACTTGATGCAGAACAGCAGAAACTCCTCAAGGACAACTACGTGGGATTCGTACGTAATGGTGCTCTCCTTTCCGACGACAAGAAGGAGGAACTCCGTCGCATTTCATCCGAGCTTAGCGTACTCGGTCTTCAGTTCTCACAAAACAAACTGAAGGACACCAACGACTTCATGCTCCACCTTACCAACAAAGATGACCTCCAAGGATTACCTGAGAGTGCCATCGAAGGCGCACTTGAAGCAGCAAAGGAGAAGAACCTCGACGGTTGGGTGTTCACACTCCACTATCCAAGCATGACTCCATTCATGACATATAGTGCTAAGCGTGAACTCCGCAAGCAGATGTACATGGCGTACAACACGATGTGTACTCACGACAACCAGAACAACAATACTGAGATTGTACGCAAGATAGTCAACCTCTCTATGGAGATGGCTCAGCTTCTCGGTTACAAGACATACGCCGATTACGTCCTCGAACGACGTATGGCAGAGAACAGCAACAAGGTTTACAAACTCCTTCGTGACCTCATTGACGCCTACATGCCTACCGCTAAGGAGGAAGTTAAGGCAATAGAGGCACTTGCAAAGGAGATTGAGGGTGACAACTTCACTCTTGAACCTTGGGACTTCGGCTACTATGCCAACAAGCTGAAGGAGAAGAAGTACAACCTCAACAGCGAGATGCTTCGCCCTTACTTTGAACTCTCAAAGGTGAAGGAAGGCATCTTCGGACTTGCCACACGTCTCTATGGCATCACATTCAAGAAGAATGACACGATTCCAGTATATCATCCTGACGTGGAGGTTTATGACGTGAACGATAAGGACGGCACACCTCTCGCCACCTTCTACTGCGACTTCCACCCACGTGCCTCAAAGAAGTCAGGTGCATGGATGACAAGCTTCAAGGAAGAGTGGAAGGAAGAGGATGGTACTCGTTCACTCCCACAAGTCTCAATCGTGACCAACTTCACTAAGCCAACGGCAGAGAAGCCCGCTCTCCTCACTCTTGACGAGGTGGAGACATTCCTTCACGAGTTCGGTCACTCGCTCCACGGCATGTTTGCCAATACCAAGTACCGCTCACTCTCGGGCACAAACGTATATTGGGACTTCGTGGAACTTCCATCCCAGTTCATGGAGAACTACTCCGTGGAGAAGGATTTCCTCCTCACCTTTGCAAGACATTACGAGACAGGCGAGGCTTTGCCTGACGAACTCATCCAACGTATCGTGGCAAGCCGCAACTTCAACGTAGCATACGCCTGCATGCGTCAGGTCAGCTTCGGACTTCTCGACATGGCATACTACACTCGTACAGAACCTCTCACAGAGGACATCAAGCAATACGAGAAACAAGCATGGGCAGATGCGCAGGTACTCCCATCCGTACCAGAAGCATGTATGTCTGTACAGTTCTCTCACATCATGGCTGGTGGTTATTCCGCAGGTTACTACTCATACAAATGGGCAGAAGTACTCGACGCCGATGCCTTCGCCAAGTTCAAGGAGAACGGCATCTTCGACCAGAAGACTGCTCAGTCATTCCGTGACAATGTCCTCTCAAAGGGCGGTACAGAGCATCCAATGGTTCTCTACAAGCGATTCCGAGGACAAGAACCAACCATTGCGGCACTATTGCACCGCAATGGAATTAAAAGTTAAAAGTTAAAAATTAAAAGTGGAGTTAAGAAGTTATAAGATATGAGTTTTTACAGTCAATCACATATAAGAAGAAAGACTCAATCAAATCTTAATTCTTAAATCATAATTCTTAATTAAAAGCGATGAAGAAGTTGCTCTACATATTGCTGTCACTTATGACATTATCCCTCGTATCATGCGAAAGAGAGGATGATGTCAACGACATATTCAACGGCAAAAAATGGTACATAAAGGATTTTGTTGCAAACGGCAATAAAGCAACCAACGAAGACATAAAGCCTCTCTACTACAGCGGAAGTGACTGCTATGTAATCACGTTCACTGGCAACTCCTTCATGGCAACTATGTCGAAAGGTGCAACAATCACAGGCACATGGAATGCCAACGGCAAGAAACAGACGTTGTCACTATGGGTAAATAACGCACAGGGCGTGTCCAGCACCCTTGACAACACTTTAGTCGAAATAATCAAGAACGTATCCTCCTATGAGGGTGACGCAAACATATTAACGATAAAGAAAGACAATGGCAACCTAATAAGGTTGAGTGTCGAAAGATAAAACTACACAATAAGACAATGACTGAAACTGAGAAACAACATAACCTTGACCTGCGTTATCTACGCATGGCTCGCATTTGGTCGGAAAATTCATATTGCCAACGCCGTAAGGTTGGCGCTCTCATCGTGAAAGATAAGATGATCATATCCGATGGCTACAACGGCACACCTTCTGGATTCGAAAACGTGTGCGAGGAAGACGGTGTAACAAAGCCTTACGTGCTTCATGCCGAGGCAAACGCCATAACCAAGATTGCCCGCTCAAGCAACTCAAGTGACGGTTCAACGCTCTATGTCACCGCCTCACCATGCATCGAGTGTGCCAAGCTCATCATTCAAGCAGGCATAAAGCGTGTCGTCTATTCTGAGAAATACCGTCTCGAAGACGGCATCGAACTGCTCAAAAGGGCAGGAATAGACGTAGTTTATCAGGAAATCAAGGGAAATTAAGAGTTTATCACAATAAACTCTTAATTTCAAAAAATAAATTCTTAACTAAAGTCTTAATCATAATTATTAATTATATATAAGCAAGCATGAACATCAATCGTTCTTCAAGATACATTCCAATTGTAGCAGCCGTAGGTGTTGTCGTAGGAATCATTATTGGAACATTCTTCGCAAATAGGTTTTCGGGCAACCGCTTAAACATCATCAACACAACAAGCAACAAGCTCAACGACCTTCTCCACATTATCGACGACCAGTATGTCGATACAGTTGACATCCCAGCCATCGTCGAACAGGCAATGCCAAAATTGCTCGAGGAACTCGACCCTCACTCCACATACATAGGCGCAAAGGAAGCTAAGACCGCCAATGATGACCTCAAGGGAAGTTTCAGCGGTATCGGCGTGCAGTTTACCATCCGCACCGACACCGTGCGCATCACGAACATCATAAAGGGAGGCCCATCAGAGAAGGTTGGCCTCATCGCTGGAGATAAGATTATCTCCATTGATGGTGAGCCTTACGTGGGTAAGATTGTTACTAACGAGGAAACAATGCACCGTCTCAAGGGTGAAGGAGGAACAAAGGTGAAACTCGGCATCCTCCGCAACGACTCTCCAAAGCCTCTATACTTCACTATCGTGCGTGGTGATATCCCTATCAAGAGCATAGATGCCACATACATGATAAACAAAGAGCTTGGCTACATCAAGATTAAGAGTTTTGGAGAGACAACATACGCAGAACTCCTAACATCACTTGCAGAACTTGAAACAGAAGGTTTCCGTGGACTCGTCATCGACCTCCGCGGTAATGGCGGTGGTTACCTCGCAGCTGCAATACAGATGATAAACGAGTTCCTTCCTAAGAACCGCCTCATCGTCTATACTCAGGGACGAAGGGTGAAGAAAGAGGAATACTTCAGCGATGGACGTGGCTCATACGAGGACATCCCTCTCATAGTTCTCACCGACGAGTTCTCAGCAAGTGCTGCCGAGATTTTCTCAGGAGCAATACAGGACAACGACCGTGGTGTCATCATCGGTCGACGTACGTTCGGAAAGGGACTTGTTCAGCAACCAATAGAGTTTGGCGACGGCAGTATGCTACGCCTCACCATCGCTCGTTATTACACTCCTTCTGGTCGCTGCATCCAGAAGCCTTACGTCAAGGGACACAGCCGTGAGGAGTACGACATGGATCTTATCACGCGCTATGAACATGGAGAATTCTTCAATGAGGATTCCATACACCAGAATGGCGAGAAATATTACACTCGCATCGGTCGTGTCGTTTATGGTGGTGGTGGCATCATGCCAGACTTCTTTGTGGCAGAAGACACCACAAAGATCACTTCCTACTACACAGAGGTGAGTGCAAAGGGACTTATTGCACAGTTCTGCTTTGAATATGCCGATGCCAACCGCAAGGCAATGGCTGATATGGACAATGCCGATAAAATAGTGCACCATCTCCGCCACAATCACGTGATGGACAAGTTCATCAAATTCTGCGATGGCAAGGGGATACAGCGCAGAAACAATATGATACTTACGTCACAGCACCTTCTCGAGCGCGCCGTATATAGCGGAATCATCTATTACATCCTTGACATGAACAAGTACATGGAGTACATCAACCGCGACGATGCAACTGTACTCAAAGCCATTGATGTCTATAAGACAGGACAGTTCAAACCAAAAGCACAAGAGAAGAAGAAATAAGATTTCACCCAGAAACAAACAAGCCGTTCGGACACCATTGTCCGAGCGGCTTTATTGATGGGCAAGCAGAACGTTACCCCACCATATATAAAGTATTATTACTGTCCGCTAAACATTAAAGTTCCATCAAAAAATTAGGGCTGGCACTT
>CAMOVB010000031.1:0-19742 GCA_946626925.1 uncultured Prevotellaceae bacterium | reverse complement strand
CCCGAGTCAAATAATATATGGCATTTTCATTTGTTCTTCATTATATCCACTATCACGCCTTCTGTATGTACCATGCCCGGAGAAGCGATAAGCCCCATGTGACGCATGGTGTCTTCTGGCGTTCTGCCATTTATTCCGTGTTTGCTTTCTATGGCTATGCTATCGAGTGCAAAGGCTACGGAGCGATAGGCAGCATCAACGGCAACGACACCCTTCATGGTACAACCATGATTGCCACCATCACATATCATACCTGTTATACTGGATGCCATATTCTGAATGGTTAATGTCAATGCCTTGTGCGTACCACCTTTCAGATAAGCTAGTCCGCATGCCATGCCTGTACCTGCTGCTATGGCACATCCGCAAAAAGCAGAAAGTCTTCCTGAGTATTCCTTAATGTACATACACACCAAGTAACTGAGGGCTGTGGCACGCAACAACTGTTCTTCCGTGTAACCGTTCACCTGTTGGGAAGCATATAGTGGTAAAGTGGCAATTATACCGTGTGCTCCACTACCCGTTATGCTCATCGCTGGATGTGAAAGTCCCAGGACTCTTGCCTCTATTGCACCATTGCAGAGAAGTGAAGCCGACTGTTGCTCGTCGTCGGATATCATGCGCTCACCATTTCTCTTGTAAAGATAATGGGCAAATGTTGTACGACGATTCTTGATACCCTGCTCAAAAAGTCCAAGATTGACGCTGTATGCCTGACTGATGAATCGGATTTCTTCTATCGGTACGCTTTGTACATAGCGAAGAAGCTGACGCAGAGTATATCGGTGTATGGTAGGAATATGGACATCAGCAGCAGAATTGTCCTCTGATGCCTTATCAAGAATTGTCACGCCATCCTTTATTATTTGCGTGACATTAGTATGAGTATCTTGTATGGTAACGCTTGCCGTACCATTTGTTGTGACAATCTCTACCTTTATATATATATGACTGCTAACCTCACCGAGTTCTACCTTTACCTTTCCTGAACCAATCAAAGCCTTTGCTTCACGGTTATGCCGAGACCTGACTCCGTCCAGGCTTTCAAGTCCCTTACTGGCATCTGCAACTATATATCCAAGGGCGGCAGCATGTTCATTGCCAACCTCCTGGCTGTTAGGAATGCCACAGGTGAAAGCGTTCTTGTACATCCCGCTGTTGAGCACAACTCTCAATGACTTCAGTTCACCACTCACATATTCCTTGGCAGTAGCAACCGCAAAGGCTATTGCCCCAGGTTCCGTCACTCCAAGTGCAGGACGCATATCATCATATATCAGTCTTGTTAATTCTCTCATAATTCTGTTTTTTAATCATTATAAACATTACCACGAACAGTACCCACGGATAGAAAGCTGTAAGAAACACATCCGTAGCTTGAATGTTCACTCCGCAAGCCGATGCCTCTATTCCTTTACGCAGCAGAAGGACACATCCTCCATAAGGCAATATGAACGGAAACGTACAGATGATGGTGGCAAGCAATGTGGCACGTCTATACGGATGTAGATGATGCTGTCTGCCTATACTGTTTACAAATGGTGCAACACATATATTGGCTATGGTATTGACGGCAGCAATAAGTATTCCTGCCAATGACACAAGGGTGAAGATAGCCAGTTCTGCACTCTGTGTCGAATGGATAAACTTGACATTCATCCATTCTATGATACGTTCCATACATCCGCTTCGGATTATCACTCCAGACAGCGACACGACGACCATCAAAAGTATGCAGATACTTGCCATACCTGAGATTCCGTCTGCCACACTACCACTTATGCCATCGTTGTTTATGCTGACAATGTCATCCAAAGTGAACAAATCAAGTACATAACCTATGACCACTGCCAATATAATGCCTGCAAAAATGGAAATAAATATATTTACATGGCGTAAGGAAAGTAGTATGACGACGAAAGTAGGTATAAGTAATGCAAGTCCCTGCGGATATGTATCTGTAGTATTGACATCCGTTGCCGTTGCAGTGTTGTCTGCTATTGAGCCAACAATGATGAATGCCAATATGGTTATGAATACTGCAACGAATACGAATGGAAGCCTGTCCTTCACCGTTTCTCCCACATCTGCCACCTTGCCGGCATCTTCGTATTCCTGTGTCGAGGCAGCAATGACTGCGGTATCGGAAACTGGTGCTATACTGTCGCCAAGAGATGCACCTGAAAGTATTGCTCCACCTAACAATGCAGGATGTGCACCGAGTGCTATGCCTGCAGGGAAGAGCGTCAGACTCATTGCACTTATTGTTCCGAAGCCTGAACCTGTACTTATGGCAAATAAGCCCGAGAATAGAAACACCACCACCGTGAATGCTGTTGAACCCATGTTAATCTTTCCTGCTGCCCACACAAGTCCTTCGACTATGTGCCCTTCTTTCAGAATACAGCCATACACTCCCACCATAAGCCATAAGAGTGTGGCTGTGGTAGCTGTCTTGCTACCGAAAAACTCGAAAATGACATTCCAATATTCGTCCTTATCCTCTGCCAGGATGGCACCTATGATAATGGCTATGATGCCAACACCAATCAGTAGATTGATATCAACGGCTTCAACCAAGGACAGACCGATGGCAGCAACGACAAAGATGCCGAACGGCACGAGAGACAGGAATGTATTATTCTTCATTTTTATGCGCATTATGAATTATACATTAAATTGAGGGCTGGCATCTTGCGCAGATACCAACCCTCGCATGGATAAAAAACAGAATGTGTGTTTACGAACAATTAATATTTACTCTAATCCAATTAATATCCAGGGTTCTGAGCGATACCGAGATCCTCGCCTGATAGACCTGTTGGTATTGGCTGACGATAGTGCTTACCACGAACATTGTTGTACTTAGCACGGAGGTGGTTGTGTACCTTTGTGAAGTATGCAGCCTGATCGTCTGTGTATGTCTGTCCGAGACTTGTCTGCCAGTCGTCAGCAAAGTGCTTGTATGATGATACCTTCTTTACTGATGAAATGAGGTCTTTCCAACGATATGAGTTGAGGACAGAGAACTGCTCGTATGTGAACTCATAATCCCATTCACGCTTGATATCATTGAGTGTTGGAGAGCTTACGCTTGCGATGCCTGCACGCTGACGGAGCTTATTGAATGGTTCTGCAGCCTCGCTGTTGCGACCCAACTGAACGAGTGCCTCAGCCTTGATGAGGAGTACCTCTGCATAGCGGATCTCGATACGGTCAACTGAGTTCTGAGTAATCTCAAGGTTCTCAGAGTTCTCGTAGCTCTGGTCAACACCCTTACCATTTACTGGAGTATATACTGGTGAGTAGTAGTGATATGTGAGACCGTCCTCTGGATTCTTGACTTCAGTTAAGTATGTCTCAGCAAGACGCTTGTCGTTTGGCTGCTCAGCCTTCCAGTCATCGTAGAGGTTATCGTCAGCCACCTCAGTGTGGTTCTGCTTATAGCCTCTGCCGTTCTCACCATTGAGGAATGGGAATGTCCATGAGCAGTGTGTCTGGTGGTTACCCTGAGCATCTGACTTATCACCGTCATGAGCGATAGTGAAGAGGTGCTCGTTTGTGCCACGCTTGTTGCTCTCGTAATCACGTCCGTAGAGCTTGCTGAAATCAGAGTCGAGTGCAAGCTTGCCGCTGTTGATTACCTTGTTGGCATACTCGATAGCCTTCTCAAGACGTGCTGGGGTTGTAGTAAATGCAGGGTCTGTCTGTGTTGTAGCAATGGCAGCAACCTCTGACTCTGAGAGTGGGTTGTCACCCCATACGAGGTATGCACGTGCAAGGATACCCTGTGCAGCCTGCTTTGATGGTACGCGTGGGTCACCATTATAGTCCTTGAGAAGTGACTCTGCATCTGTGAGGTCGCTCACGATCTGTGCAAATACTTCATCGATAGACTTACGCTCTGTTGTGCTTCCACCAGCCTCTGTGAATACTGGCACTTCGCCCCAAAGCTGTACGAGCTTGAGGTATGCAAGACCACGGAGGAACTTAGCTTTACCAACAGCTGCATCGTAACCGCTCTGGCTAACCTTGCCAAGTGCACGTGAGTTAGTGATTGTTGTAATTGCATTATTTGCCTGTGCTATACCGAGGAAGAGGTGATTGAATATCTTAACCTGATACCATGTTGTTGGTTCCTGCTCAAAACGGCTGTTTACAGGGCCAGCCTCACCTTCTTCTCCCTCAAAGGAAATAAGCTTGTTTGAGTTCAACTCTATGATGAATGAGAATGATGAACTGAGTGGCTGCCAATGGCTGTAAACACCATTTACGAGTGCTACCGCACTTGCATCGTCCTCTACTACGTTTGTCTCGTCAATTACATTTGTACTGCCATTTTCGTTATTATCATCGCTGGAGCATGAGCTGAGTCCACCGAGAATCGTTGAAGCAGCGATTGCTGCGATAAATAGATTCTTTTTCATAATCCGTTCCTTTCCTTCTTTAAGTTAGCATAAATAATATGCCGTGTTAATATTTTTAGTTGTGTTGTCTCTTGATTTCGGGTGCAAAGGTACAGGGTTTCATGCACCCATGAAATCCCTATGATTTGGTATATTGATACCATATTTGTGTGATAATGGATTACGCGCCGTCAGACGAAGCATCCAAACCTGACAGCCTTCATCTATTATGTAACAATAAGTTAAGTGGTAGTTTGATGGCTTCTCTGTCATAAGATAAATATCCTTTTTAAGTAGGTGTGCAAATATTAAAGTTTGTTTTCAGTTAATCAACACTTACTTTATCCGTTTATCACCTGTTAAACGGTTGTTAAACGCCTGTTAAACACCTTGGATGACAGTCCTGCCTACAGAAAAAATAATGTTTGTCCAGCGTAAATTATCTGTTTGTTATGCGTGAGTTCTATAAATTGCCCCGTGGTACAGTCGTACCGCCCCGTGGTACGGTCATACCACGGCGTGATTTCAAGAATTGTCGCACGTCGATCATAGAATTATCGTGCTTGATGTAAAGAATTGTTCCGCAAGAACGAAATAAATGTTCAGAAACTTCATGGATTTTATCCTTAAAAACAACAATGAGGATGTGCCTATTTTGACACACCCTCGAATTATAAGCTATAATGTGAGGTTGACACCGAATGTGAATGTGCGTGATGATGGGTAAGCTCCACTATCTGTACCGCTGCTTACCTCAGGGTCATATCCCTTGTAAGGGGTAATGGTGAAGAGGTTGGTACCTGTTGCATATATTCGCACGCTAAAAGGAATAGATTTGCCGAGTCGTGGTGTATAGCCCACTGTCAAGTTGCGCAACTTGAGATATGATGCTGACTGTACATAACGATCATCGATATATGAGAACGGACGTGTGTTTGTGGCAAGTGCAAGTGTATTGCCTCCATTCTCAGGAGTCCAGCTGTCGAGTACAGTCGTCAGCACATTGTAAGAATCGCCAGTAAGTTCAAGTCGGCGTCCGAGAGCATTGTATAACTTTGCTCCGTGACTTCCAGAAAACGAGAGAGAGAAATCGAAGTCGCGTATCTGCAACTGCGTTGAGAATCCGTAAGTGAAGTCTGGCTGTATGCTTCCAAGTATTATACGGTCGTTGCCGTCAATCTTTTCGTCGCCATTGACATCCACATACTTTAAGTCGCCAGCCTTAGGTGTCAGTCCGTTGACAAGAGGAAGCTTGCTAACGTCCTCACCTTTCTGCACAATACCATCGAACTTCAGTCCATAGAAAGAACCGAGTGACTCGCCCTTGCGAAGTATATTCTGTTTGTCCGAGCCTTCAGGCACATCTTTCGTTCCACTCATATACGTGATGGTGTTCTTGTTGTAAGCTATATTGGCAGAAGCAGTCCACGTCAAGCGACGACGTTTGAGAAGCGTTCCGTTGACAGCAAACTCTATACCCTTGTTGGTCACGTTACCTACGTTCTCATATCGCTTTGTCACGCCTGTGAGGAAGGCTTTTTCACCCAATGGAGCCTCAAGCAGAAGGTCGGAAGTCTTCTTGTAATAAGCATCCAACACAAAGTCAAGACGGCTATGGAAAAGGCCTAAATCAATGCCAAGATTGTATGAAGTCAACACCTCCCACTTCAAGTTTTTATTTTCAGTAGTCTTCTTGGAGTAAGACGATGAGCCTGCGTATGAGCCTGTAGCGTAACGATTCTTATATACCAGGGCTGGGATATTCTGATTACCCAGCGAACCATAGGAAAGACGTAGCTTCAGATAGTCGATGTTGCTCACATTAGCAAGGAACGCTTCCTTATCAACGTTCCACGAAAGACCAAGCGAAGGAAAGCATTCAAGCTGATGGTCATCTGCCACTCGATTAGTCTTGTCAGCACGGAACGTAGCCGTAGCATTGTAGCGGTTGAGCAGAGTGTAGTTCACACGCGCAATGATACTATTCATCTCAAAATCATCTTTATCTGTCTTAGGCTTATATACGTTGTCACCATCACCAAGATTTATGAGTTTCAAAGACTCATTGGTAAAGTGATCTGCCATGATGCAGTTGTATGCCGATGAAGAAGTCTCCTTAGTGTAACCCACCATAGCATCAACGTGATGGTCGTCGTTTATATCCTTATTGTATGTAAGCGTGTATTCCTGCATCCACGAATCGGTCTGGCGATTACCGATGCCACCTATACCTTGCGTAGCCAATCCAATGGATGTGTATGCTCCCGAGAAGTAGTTCTGAGTCAGTTTCTCACTATTGTAGCCAACGGCAGCCTTGAAAGTGAAGTCGCCAATATGATATGTAGTCCATATGTTGGAGAGCAGATAGTTGTTGATACTTTCAGCCACACTCTCATCAACATCATATACAGGATTGGCAGCATGGTCACCAATGGCAAAATAAGCATACTCGTATGGGTTATTGAAATTGTACGAACCGTCAGCATTATACACAGACACTACTGGTGGCATAAGCAACGCATACACAAAGCTGCTGGTAATACCAGCTGAGAAAGGCGATGAGTTAAACACCTTCTCCTGAGTGGTAGTAAGACCTTTCTGCTTGCTTCTACCATAAGTAGCGTTGACACCAAACTTCAATCCTTTCTGCAATTCCCACTCAAGGTTAGTGTGGAAATTGTAACGTTCGAAGCCCGTATTACGAATGATACCATCTTGGTCAGTATAGTTGGCGGAGAAGGCATAGCGACTCTTCTCCGTACCACCATTGATGGACAACTCATGCCTCTGCTGTATGGCTGTACGCAACATTGCATCCTGCCAGTCAGTACCTTTGCCAAGCGAAGCAATCTGTTCATCTGTGTATCCATCCTTATTATTGAAATAATCCTTCTGGAACTGTGCCCACTGCGAAGCATCGAGCAAGTCAAGCTTCTTGGTAACAGTGCTTGCACCAATACTGTAGCCATAGCTGACGCGCGCTTTCTTATCACCCTGCGTACCCTTCTTAGTTGTGATAAGTACAACGCCGTTTGAACCACGTGCACCGAAGATGGCAGTTGCACTTACATCCTTCAACACCTCGATGCTCTCGATGTCGTTAGGGTTGATTGTTGCCAAAGGATTGAGACTACTCTCAATTGCACCAAGTCCAGTACCTCTCAACGATTCATCCTTATAATATATGAAGCCATCCACAACGAACAATGGGTCATTGCTCGCATGTACCGAGTTACAACCACGAATACGAATACTGCTCTCCGCACCCGGCTGACCACTGGCAGCCGTAACATTGAGACCTGGTACCTGACCGCTCAGTGCAATATCAAGAGTGGCAGAAGTACTTTTCTCAAACACGTCAGCCTTGATTGACGTTACAGAACCTGTCAACTGTGTACGGCTCTGAGTTCCATAACCCACAACCACCACGTCGTTCATCAGGTTACGGTTTTCAGTCAGCTTAACCTCTATCTCTTCTTCGTCATCATACACAGTAACGTCCTGCTTCTTATATCCAGTGAACGTGATGCTCAACTTGACTGGCAGTTTGTTCACATTAATTGAGAACTCGCCATCGAAGTTAGTCACCACGCCCTTGGCATCACCGTACTTTACGGTTGCACCTATAATAGTTTCACCTGTTGCAGCGTCTTTCACCACACCTGTTATTGTCTGCCCGACAGCTGTCAGGAATGATATGGCACTCAGTGCCACCGTTGTAATAAATCTGTTTCTTTCCATGTTTTCGTACTTGTTTTGTTTATCATCATTCCTCTCTTCATTAGTCACCCTCCCTATAGAGTGGGAGGAATGGGGAGAGGGTCTTCTTTTCTTTTTTGGCTGCAAAGGTACTGCCTTTTCTTCTTCTCCGAAATCCCTTTTGTGGGGTATATACATACCATAAACATGGGATTAAGAGACAAAACGCACTGTTACACCATGTATAGTAGAAATATTTTCTAAAAATATGTGATATTATTGGGAGAAAATGCTGATAACACTAACTTTGCACCCGAAATAACAACACAAAGTATAAAGAATATGGCAGAAAGACAGATTATATTAGCAGACAACCAAGATATCACAAGGATTGGTATCAGAAGCATCGTCCGCAACGCTATACCAGAAGTGAATGTGGTTGAGGTGGCAAAGCGTTCCGAACTCATCAGCGCACTGAAGGAAATACCAGAGTCTGTAGTCGTGATTGACTACACATGCTTTGACCTTGGCAGTAGTGACGAACTGCTCAACCTGAGCCAGCGTTTCTCTTCATCTATATGGGTACTGTTCTCCGATGAACTGACAGAGCAACTCATCCGTCGCCTCAGCGTCGAGCAGCAGTTCTGTATGATATTGAAGGACGACTCTGCACAGGAGATTATCACGGCTCTCAAATGTGCCGTCACTGGTGTCCGCTTCCTCTGCCATCAAGTAACAAACCTCCTGCTTACTCCATCAGCACAAACAGAGAAGGACGACCCGCTCACATCTACAGAGCGTGAAGTGTTGCGTCTCATTGCCTTCGGTCGTTCAGTCAAGGAGATAGCAGCAGAGCGTAACTCAAGCATACACACCATCACAACGCATAAGAAGAATATCTTCCGCAAGATTCATGTCAATACGGTGTATGAAGCTACCAAGTACGCACTCCGTGCAGGACTCGTGGAGATGGTAGAATACTATATTTAGGTTTTGCAATCTTTTGTAATAAAAGGTAGTTAAAGGAAGTAAAAAGGAGTAAAAAGACGATAGCATAACGTCAGATTTACACCTTCGGTTCATGACGTAATACACAGATTGCATACAACAATCGTCTCTTTACTTCATTTTACTTCTCTTTACTCCTTTTTACTTCTTAAAGTTTAATCTCAGGATAAAAAATGGATAAATCAACAATCGCAATTGACACTAAACTGCCAAGGCAGGATGCATACGGTTCAATAGCAATGCCTGTGTATCACACTGCTGCCTATGAGTTTGATACTGCCAAGGATATGGCTGATGCCTTCTGTGGAAGGGTACTCGCACCTGACTATTCACGAGTGATGAACCCAACAGTCATGCACTTTGAAGATCAGGTGAAGGCTCTGACTGGTGCCGACAACGTGTTTGCATTTTGCTCTGGCATGGCAGCCATCACCAACGCATTCCTCACAGTCATCGAGTCAGGCAAGAACATCGTAACATCACGTCACTTGTTTGGCAACACCGTGGCTCTTATCACCAAGACATTTGCACGCTTTGGCGTAGAGACACGTCAGGTCGATTTACTCGACCTTGATGCTGTACGCAAGTCAATAGACAAGAACACGGCGTGCATATATCTTGAGATTGTGACTAATCCTCAGTTAGAGGTTGCCGACATACCTGCATTGGCTAAGATTGCACATGAGAATGGTATTCCTCTCATTGCAGACACTACAGTCATACCATTCACACAGTTTAGCGCAAAGGCACTTGGCGTAGATATCGAAGTGTTGTCATCCACTAAGTACATCTCTGGTGGTGCAACATCACTCGGCGGACTTGTCATCGACTATGGTACATTCCCAGAGGTGAATAAGCGCATCCGTTTTGAATTGCTCTTCAACATCGGCAGTTACATGTCTCCTCATGCAGCATATATGCAGTCACTCGGACTGGAGACACTTGAGGCACGATACAAGATGCAGTCGGGCAATGCTCTTGAACTTGCAAGGAAGTTGCAGACAGTAAAGGGCATACGTGTCAATTATATAGGACTTGAAGATAATCCTTTCTACGCTCTTGCTCAGCGTCAGTTTGGCAAGACGGCAGGTGCAATGCTCACCATTGACCTTGCCGACCAAGAGGCTTGTTTTCGCTTTATCGACAACCTGAAGCTTATCCGTCGTGCCACAAATCTCTTCGACAACAAGACACTTGCCATCCATCCGTACAGCACCATCTTCGGTAACTTTACTGATGATGAGAAACGAGAGATGGATGTTAAGGACACGACTATCCGCATATCAGTAGGACTGGAAAATGTTGATGATATCTTCGAGGACATTGTACAGGCAGCTAACTAATTATACAGTTTGGTAGTTAACGGAAGTTAGCAGGTAGTTAATAAGAAGTTAACGGACGACACTCTGTATAGTATCAGTTTCGTCTAAGTAAAAAGCGAACAATCATTCGTCCGTTAACTCCCGTTTACTCCAATTAACTCCTATAAACATAAAAATGAGATTACGAGCTATGACATACGACTTTGACAAACCTATAGAGCGTAGAGGCACAGGTGCACTCAAGACTGACGCTCTTCAAGAAAGATACGGACGTGCAGACCTTTTGCCACTTTGGGTAGCTGATATGGACTGGGAGACACCTCAATTCATTACGGATGCATTGAAGGCACGTCTCGAACACTCACTGTTTGGATATACCATTGAACCGGAGGACTATTGGCCAACGGTGCAGGAGTGGATATGGAATCATCATCAGTGGCGTGTGGAACGCGAGTGGCTATCTTACATACCAGGCGTGATGAAGGGAGTGGGTATGGTCATCAACTTCTTCCTCAAACCCGATGAGAAGGTCATTGTCATGCCTCCTATATATCATCCGTTCTATCTCACTCCGCAGGGCAATAAGCGTGAAGTGGTATGGAGTCCGTTAAAGGGTGATAAGATTGACTTTGACAATCTCGAAAAGGTATGTGACGACAAGTGCCGCCTGCTCATGCTTGCCAACCCTCACAATCCTATGGGTATCGTGTGGGACAGAGAGACACTCAAGCGTGTTGCACACTTTGCCAAGGAGCATAACCTCATTGTCATAAGCGACGAGATACACTGTGACCTTGCCCTATACGACAACAAACACATTCCGTTTGTCACCGTGAGCGATGAGGCTGCAGAGGTAGGCATCACGTTCAGCGCACCTACCAAGACATTCAACCTTGCCGGTATAGTCAGTTCGTGGTGCATCATTCCTAATGACAAGCTCCGAAAGCCTTTCTATGAATGGATGGCAGCGAATGAATTCAATGAGCCAAATATGTTTGCGCCTATCGCAACCATTGCAGCGTTGAAGAATGGTGAGGAATGGAGACAGCAGATGCTCCGCTACATCGAAGGCAATGTTGATTTCCTCATTGATTACTGTGAGAAGCATATTCCTCAGATTAAGCCACGTCGTCCACAGGCTTCTTACCTTGTATGGCTCGATTGCCGTGCTTTGGGACTTGACCACAGTGCACTCGTTGACCTCTTCGTCAACAAGGCACATCTTGCTCTCAATAATGGTGAGATATTCGGCAAGGAAGGTGCTGGCTTCATGCGCCTCAACGTGGGCACACAGCGCAGTGTACTTGCACAGGCACTCAAGCAGTTGGAGGAAGCGGTGAAGAGTTTGTCTAAGTAGTAAAGAAGAGCAAAAAGGAGTAAAAGGGAGTAAAAAGACGATAGTTAAAGTCTCAAGTCTATGCATCCATAACGCTTAATCCGGAGGCATAATTCAAAGATTGGAAACTTGATATTAGCATAAAATCATTCGTCTTTTTACTACCTTTTACTCCTTTTTACTCCATTTTATTACTCAAAATAGAATTATCTTTGTACCTTTGCAGCCGTGAAGTTGACGACGAAGAGACATATTGCTTCGTGGATGCTATTGGCAGTCTTTGTGCCAATGCTCGTGATTTCATCACTCCACGTACATGAGCAGGACGAAACAATAGAGGAGGTATGCAACGAATGTGTACACCATCATTGTTACGGCCACATCAGTCAGTTGTCAACATCAATAGACCATTGTGTACTTTGTCAATTTCTTACTCTGACGTTCATTGCTGCTACGACGGTATTGCTTGTAAGATACAACAAGCTTCTTAACGTCAGAGTTGATGCCCGCCGTCACAATGTTTGTGTTGCTCACGGGGGCATCGTCGGGCTTCGTGCTCCCCCAGTTTTCTCCATTTAACGTATTAAGGGGTACTGCCATCCATACAAGGATGACAGTAGTAGTTTATTATGGTCTTTGTAATACCTATGGGCTACAAAGACAAAAATGGAAAAATCATAAATGACAACATCTATCATTGCCACCGCGCTTGCTGCGTGCGTGGCTGGTGGTCATGTGGAACACGATGATTCTGTCATCGTGCTTCACGACGTAACCGTAAGCGGACAGCATCAACGCGATTTTCAGATGCGTATGTCACAGTCTGCTGTACAAGTAAGTAAGGAATATCTGCAACAGAACTTCGCAGGCTCATTGTCACAGACTCTTGAGGGCATCCCAGGTGTCAAGGCAATGGCAATTGGCTCAGGACAATCAAAGCCTACAATACGTGGATTGGGCTACAACCGCATGGTAGTGAGCGAAGATGGTATAAAGCACGAGGGGCAACAATGGGGAAACGACCACGGACTGGAGATTGACCAGTTCGCCATTGACCGCGTCGAGATAATAAAGGGTCCTGCCGCACTTCTGTACGGCTCGGATGCCATCGGCGGAGTGCTCAGCCTCTACACCAACCATGTTCCGACAGAATCGTTGAACGGTAATGTACAAGTCTTTGGCCGTTCAAACAACGAGCAGCTCGGACTTTCTGCGCGACTGGGAGGACGAAGTGGCAGATGGTTCTATCGTGCAGGTGCAACAGTCATAGACTATGCAGATTACAGCGTACCGACCGACAGCATTCAGTATTATTCATATTGGATTCGTCTGAAGAATCACCGTCTGCGTAACACCGCAGGATGTGAGCGTGACGGTAACCTTATGCTTGGTTATGCCGGCTATAGGTTTCATACCGACATACGCATAAGTGACAGTTACGCGAAGAGCGGTTTCTTTGCCAACGCACACGGACTGGAGGTGCGTCTGTCAGATATCGATTATGACCACTCACGTCGTGATGTTGACCTGCCTTATCAGTGGGTCAACCATCTAAAGGTACTCAGTCATACATCATGGCAGAGCGACAATGTGCGCATGGATTTCAACCTTGCATGGCAGAACAATATACGTGAAGAACTGAGTGAACCTGTGAGTCATGGCTATATGCCACAACCTGATGGTACGCTCGAACGTCGTTTTGTAAAGAACACGCTGACAGCCAACATAACCACTCACATAGACATGAGTGAGCATCACGAACTCAGCGTGGGACTTAACAGCGAATATCAGCGCAACCGCCGAAGTGGATGGGGCTTCATCATTCCGGACTTCAAGGCATCGTCTGTAGGGCTCTTCGCCATGGACAAATATACCATAAGCGAGAGCCTCAAGCTGAATGCAGGAGTACGCGTTGACCATGCCAACACCATCATCAACAGCTACAATGACTGGTACAAGACACCTACCACAGATGGCGACTCTGCCTATATGAAACGCTCGGATGACGTCAATCGTCATTTCACAAGCTTCACATGGTCAACTGGAATCAACTACGCTACTGGTCACTGGGTACTTAAGGCTAATGTGGGCAAGAGCTTTCGTATGCCTATTCCTAAGGAACTTGGAGCTGATGGGGTGAACTACCATATATTCCGTTATGAGCGTGGTAATGCTGACCTCGATCCTGAGGAAAGCTACCAGTTGGACATGGGTATCCATTGGGACAATGATGTTGTGTTCATACAAGTGGATCCATACTTGAACTACTTCCCCAACTACATCTACCTGAATCCTACCGCACAATATGTGGAAGGACTTCAGTTGTACCACTACACCCAGGCAAAGGTTCTTCGCTATGGTGTGGAGGCACAAGTGTCGTATGTAATCAACAAGCACTGGGAAACGGAACTGAAAGGTGAATATCTTTATGCCCGTCAGAAATCGGGACAAAAGAAAGGCTACACATTGCCATTCAGCACCCCATGGTCTGTTGATGCAGGTGTCAAGTATTCGTTCCAATGGTACGGCAATACGTACGTGGGTATGAATGCCCACTTCGTTGGTGCACAACATGAGATTGTGCCACCGGAGAATCCTACCGATGGCTATTGGACCTTGAACCTGTCGGCTGGCAAGCAGATAGATGTGCATAACAGCAAAATCAACATTGCCGTGCATGCGGACAACCTGCTTAACCGCCATTACTACGACCACACCAGTTACTACCGTCTCATTGACGTACCTGAACCAGGACGCAACGTATCTATAAAGGTAGGACTGGAATTCTAACCTGCATCACTCTTTCTTCGTGATGCAAGAGTTAAAAGTTAAAAATTAAAAGTTAAAACAGGCACACCGTGTACGGTGTGCCCCTAAAAACGTACAAAGACAATGAAAAAGATTATCAATATGAGCCTCATGATGGCTCTCATTACAGTTCTCTCTTTTGGTTTTACATCTTGCGGCGACGATGATGACGATGTGTTGCCTGCAAAGCCATCTGTCACTCTCACTGAGGTTGGTCACGACAATGGCAAACATGCTCATCCGGGTCACGACCTTCACCTTGAGGCTGACTTGCTCGCAGAAGGACTCATCCAGCGCATCGACATTGAGATACACCAAGAGGGTGGCGCAAACAAGATTGTGGAACAGTCATATACCACAGGTAAGTACATTGGTGTGCGCAATGCTGAGTTCCACGAGCACATCGACATCCCTGCCGACGCTCCACTCGGTGAGTACCACCTTCATTTCACTGTGACTGACAAGCACGGACAGCAGACAACAGTTGAAGACCACATCGAACTCATCGAGGGCGATGAAGATGACCATGACGAAGAGGATTAACAACTACAGGGTGCGCCGAATTCGGCGCACCCCCCTTATAAATACAAAACAATGAAGAATAAAAGAACCATGAGCCTCATGATGGCTCTTATAACAGCATCCACACTTAGCATGCTGTCCTGTGGTGACTCCGACGGTGACGAGTCAAAGGATATGCAAAAGCCTGCCATCAGTGAGCAAGGCATCGTTGCCAACCCAATAGACTGTCAGGTGTATCACCGTGGCGAGTCCATACTGTTCCATTATCTCCTGACAGACGACATGGAACTGGGCTCTTATAACATCGAGATACATAATAACTTTGACCACCACACCCACAGCACCACAGCCATTGACTGTGAGTTGGATGCCAAGAAGACACCACAACACCCTTGGGTCTTCAATCGTGACTACAACATCCCCGACGGCTTACGTTCATACGAGGCAACCGTTGAGATTGCCATACCGACAGACATCGACACAGGTGACTATCACTTTATGATTCGCCTCACGGACAAGGCTGGATGGCAACAAATCCACTCCGTTGCAATCAAGATAGCGGAATAACGCCAAAGAAATGTTTAGCTACAGTGCATAAATCATCCCAGTTCGGTATAAGAATAAAAGAATTGGCTGTTAAGTGAACATTACGTATCCCTTAGGTGTGCCTTACAATCCCCTTACAAATGTAAGAGACTCCTAAGGCGCACCTAAGGGGAAGGTAAGGGGATTACACTCAAAAAAATATATTTTGTAATTCAGCACCTATAAAGTTTGCCAAGAAACAGAAAGAGGAACAAGACCCGAAAATCTTGCCCCCCTTTAATTATGATTATGTAAAGTATCCCTTATTCCATTACATTATGAAGCACCGCATAGGCGATAAGTGCAAACATTTCACCCAATGAATCCACATGGAAATAAGGACGAAGAACATAGAAGCTGTCGTACTACTCTTCATAAAGCTGGCTCATCTGAAACACACTATCCTTAACGGATTCTCTGAATGATACCGTCACATTCTTTTCCTCCATATTGGAACAACATACGAACAAGGAGGAAAGCAAGAGTATGGATGCCAAATAACATAGTTTTCTCATAATGGTATTGTTTTGATTAGTGGTTAAGTCATTGCATTTGTTACCCAATCCAACGGGAAAGGAATGGGAAACGAGGCATAATATACCTCACACATTCACGTAGTATCTTTGCGCCGAGTAGCCAGAGAGAACCGACATAGATGATGGCAGCAATGATGATACGAGAAACAAGAAGCAAATAAATATTGGTTATTGGCTTAGTGATGGCGTATGACACGACCATTGTAGCTGTTGCGATAATAAGGAATGGTAGTATATCTTTCAGAGCATGACGGAAGGAGAGACCTATCTCACGTCTGAGGAAAGTGTGCCATATACCTATCCAAAGGACAACAATGCAGACATAAGAGAGAACCATAAGGTCAATCTTACTTAATGACAGATGGAACGTAAGGATGTATGCCGTCACATTCTCTGTATTGCCAAAGATGTAGTATATACAAATGATGGAAGAAAGGATGGTTACACCCTGACTAATGATATTATACATATACACATCCGACTTTCCGCGCGAGATGATGAGATTGAAGTAAAGCGTGGCAATCGGTAGGAATGCTCCGCCAACACACAAGATTCGCATAAGATTGGCTGAAGGAAGCCATTTATCTGTAATAAGTATCACAATAAACTCAGGCGCAATGAGCGACAGACCAAACATAGCTGGGAAACTGACAAAGCAAGTAAAACGCAACATCTTACGGAATGTACGGCAGAGGCGAGTCTTGTCATCACCCACTTGTACGAATGTTGGCTGTGCCACTCCCTGTACCATACCAGTGATGGTGTTCGCACCCATCGTGTTCCATTTGTTTGCCTGATTATAGAATCCAACGTCACCCGCTTGATAGAATTTACCAAGGACAACGGAGAAGATGTTATTGTTTATTTGATTGAAGATGTTTGTGAGCAACATCTTGCTGGAGAACCCAAACATCTCACGTACTGGCTGAAAAGTTATATCAAACGTAGGATGCCAATGCGAGAGTAGCCAACTGAATATTACCACGCACAGATTGAACGTAATAAGCTGAGTTGCAAGTCCCCAATAAGCCATACCATTCATTGCCATAACAACACCTACACAACCAGATACGATGAGCGAGGCAAGTCCCATGACTGCGAGTTCTTTCTGCTTCAGCTGACGGAAGAGAATGGCTCTTGGAACGATAGAGAAGCTGGCAACGAAGATTGCCAAGAAATAGTATCGAGAAATATCAACGAGTACAGGCTCTTCATAGAAATCTGCAATAAGCGGAGCACAAAGGAAAAGAATAACATAGAGCATGGCACTCACGCACACATTGAACCAGAAGACTGAATTATAGTCCCTGTGAGTGGCATCTTTCTTGTTTGTGAGAGCTGTGACAAAGCCACTGTCTTGCAGCGACGAAGCCACAAGAGCAAAAATGCCAAGAAGACCGATGATACCATAGTCATCTTCCGTCAGTTTGCGAGCAAGGATTATGCCAAACACAGCATTAAGCAGTTGGGTAGCACCGTTGTTGATGGCTCCCCACGCAAATCCCTTGGCTGTCTTGTCTTTTAGATTATCCATAGGCATCATCCTAACCTCCCCGAGGGGTGGGATTTAAATTTACTCATAAACCTTATGAACTCAAATGTTATTACTCATTACCCATTCCTCATTAATTATACATACTCACGTTCGTACCATCAAACACGATATGATAGCGATACAGGCCACGGAGATTATTGTATGTCTTCGTTGAGTCAATGGAATTGATTACACCATAGTTGTTTAAGTCGAAGGTTACGTTGCACTTAGGACACTTTGCAAATCCATTGTCCGTTAAGTTAAGACGAATGGACGAAGCATCACACTGTGGACATGCAAGGTCGTAGCATAGGTCTTCACCATTATAGTTAGTACCGATGATGAGTCCGCCAAGACCGTAAGAGAAATACTGCTGAATCTTGTCGGGAGTATAGTCTGTATATTTTCCTGTAGCTCCAGAAGTCATCCTCAACTTGCCATTACCAGCCTGACGGATGGAAGCAAACTGTCCGTAGTTACCCATGACCCCAAACAGCTCCGTGTAACTTGACACGATGAAGTTGCATCGCACAAACTCACGGTTGGAATACACGTCAGTCATCTCCTCACACGAAGTGACAGCCATCAAAAATAGAAAGACAACAGACAAAGGCAGGATACGTAACCCTGCCTTGTCAGTAATATTTCTGAGTATGTTTCCAAAATGCTTCATCCCAAATTGAGTATCTAAGTTCTTAAGTTTTTGAGTTTTTATGTTCCAGAGTCCTTGAGAATATCACTTTCCTTGAAAACTAAAAAACTCACAAACTTACAAACTCATAAACTTTATTTTTTCACTTTGTCTCTGCAGATGCGAGCAACTTCTCCACCGCTTTCTCCATCTTCTCGAACTTGAAGCCTGCGACAACATCATCCATGAGAGCCTTGATGCGGTCATTACAGAGATTGCCTATTGAACCTTCGTGAGTGTGGTGGATATCCTTGTTTGGCGTGAAGTTTCCAGCCTCTATGTCGAGACCTACCTTCTTGTAGGCATCACGGAAAGGCATACCTTCACGTGCAAGGCGGTTAACCTCCTCAACAGAGAATATTGGATCATACATTGGATTGTCGAGTATGTGTTCCTTCACTTCCATCTTATTGATGATGTATGCAACAATCTGGAGACAGTCCTTGAGCTCGTCGAATGCAGGAAGGAATGCTTCCTTAATAATCTGAAGGTCGCGGAAATATCCTACAGGCAGGTTGTTCATAATCATTGTGACTGTGACAGGAAGAGCCTGAAGCTTGTTACACTTAGCACGTGTAAGCTCAAATACATCAGGGTTCTTCTTGTGTGGCATGATACTCGAACCCGTTGTACAGTCGGCTGGTAGCTTGACGAATGAGAAGTTCTGTGAATTGAACATACATGCGTCAAAGGCAAGCTTAGCAAGTGTGCCTGCTATACTTGCCATAGAGAAAGCTACGTTGCGCTCTGTCTTGCCACGTCCCATCTGGGCATAGACAACATTATAGTCCATGGAGTCGAAACCGAGGAGGTCGGTTGTCATCTGACGGTTGAGTGGGAAACTTGAACCATAGCCCGCTGCCGAACCGAGAGGATTACGGTTGGTAATCTTCCATGCTGCCTGAAGGTACTGCATATCATCCACGAGACCCTCAGCGTATGCTCCGAACCAGAGACCGAAGCTTGAAGGCATTGCTACCTGAAGATGGGTATAACCAGGCATGAGCACATTCTTGTAACGCTCTGACTGCTGTATAAGCTCGTCGAATAGGTTCTGTACAAGACCTGCTATCTCCTTAATCTGTTCACGGATGAAGAGCTTGAGGTCAACGAGTACTTGGTCATTACGTGAACGACCAGAGTGAATCTTCTTGCCAACGTCACCAAGCTTGCGTGTAAGCATAAGCTCCACCTGAGAGTGTACATCCTCCACGCCTTCCTCTATCACGAACTCGCCACGCTCCACATATTCATAGATGCTGCTCAGTTCCTTGAGGAGTACGTCAAGTTCATCC
>CAMOVB010000030.1:0-20561 GCA_946626925.1 uncultured Prevotellaceae bacterium | reverse complement strand
CACCAAGGAGGAAATCATAGCTATGTACCTCAACAAGTTCGACTTCCTCAATAATGCTGTGGGTATAAGAAATGCGGCACGCACATATTTCTCGAAAGAACCTCATGAGCTTTCACTTACTGAGTGTGCAACACTCGTGGGTATGTGTAAGAATCCTTCATACTTCAACCCTCGTCGTTTCAACGAGAGAAGCCGTGAACGTCGTAATGTAGTGCTCGCACAGATGGAAAAGGCTGGTTACATCACAGAGGAGGAGATGCTTGCGGCTCAGCAGGAAGAGCTATCAATGGCTAAGTTCCATATTCTTGACCACAATGACGGATATGCTCCATACTTCCGTGAGCTCCTTCGCCAGATGCTTATGGCTAAGAAACCTGATCGTAACGACTATCCATCATGGAAGCGTCAGAAGTTCTATGACGATTCGCTTGCTTGGGAAACAAATCCCCTCTATGGCTGGTGTAACAAGAACAAGAAGAAGGATGGAACAAACTACAATATCTATACAGATGGTTTGAAGATTTACACAACGCTCGACTCTCGTATGCAACGCTATGCAGAGAAGGCTGTGTATGACCATGTGGCAAAGGAACTTCAACCACTTTTTGATAAAGAAAAGAAAGGTAGCAGTATCGCTCCTTATTCTGGATTGACAAAAGCAAAGGTAAAGGAACTCCTTTGGAAGCAGGCAAAGCAGTCAGAACGCTATCGTGTGATGAAGCTTGACGGCTGTACTGACGAGGAGATAAAAGAGGCATTCTATAACATCAAGGTGCCTATGACCGTCTTCTCATACGAAGGAGAGAAGGAAGTGGAGATGACTCCTATCGACTCAATCCGTTATTACAAGAGTTTCCTCCGCACAGCCATGATGGCTATGGATCCAAGGACAGGTGCGGTAAAGGCATACGTTGGTGGTCTTAACTTCAAGCATTTCCAGTTTGACAATATCATGGGTGAAGGTCGTCGTCAGGTAGGTTCAACGATGAAGCCTTTCCTCTATTCATTTGCGATGGAGAACGGCTACACTCCTTGCTATGAGTTCTTGAATACTGCTCCTACTTACGATGACGGAGTTACTCCTCCATGGACACCTCGTAATGACAGTCACGCACATGAAGGAGAAATGGTTACCCTTGCATGGGGACTTGCACAGTCAAACAACTGGATTGCAGCAAGGCTGATGATTGACCTCAACAATCCTCGTGCATTTACTAAATTCCTGCACGAAAATATAGGCATTACAAATCAGGCGATCGAACCTTCGATGAGTCTCTGTCTCGGTCCATGCGACGTAAGCGTTGGCGAAATGGTAAGCGGTTACACGATGTTCGCAAATAAGGGAACACGTGCTCTCCCACTCCTCGTCACACGCATAGAAGATGCTGACGGAAACGTGATTGCAACATTCAATCCTCGTGTTAAGTCAGCCATTAGCGAAGAGGCTTGTTACAAGATGATTCACATGCTCCGTGGAGTTGTAAACAGCGGTACAGCTGGACGCTTACGCTATTCAAGTCGCCCATATAAGTTTACGGCAGATATCTGTGGTAAGACGGGTACTACAAACTCAAATGCCGATGCATGGTTCATGGGTGTTGTTCCTAAACTCGTGGTTGGCTGTTGGGTAGGAGGTGACGACCGTGACATCCACTTCAACAATATGTCATACGGACAAGGTGCGGCAGCTGCGTTGCCTATATATGGTAACTTCATGCTGAAGGTCTTCAACGACAAGTCACTTGGCATCTCACAGGACGACACCTTTGACATTCCAGAGGGCTTCGACTTCTGCAAAGACGAGTTGTCTGGACTTGAAGCTGCTACAGACGACGAGGAAGAAACGGAGGACGGAGTGGACTCAAGTTTCAGATAGGAGCCCCACCCCAACCCTCCCCAAGGGGAGGGAGACAGGAACGTGGGGTGGACGTGAATTTGGTTCTAAAAGTCGTGTAGTTAAGTGCAGAAACACGAATTACACTAATTTTCACGAACCAGTTCCATTTCTCCTGTTTGATTTATTACACTAAGACAACACGTGTTGTCTGCGAATTACACGAATGCCGTCCGAATGATTGACGGGCTTAAAAGATTCGTGATATTCGTAATTGCACGAGCAATTCTTCGTGTAATAGAAAGCAAACAGGAAAAATTAGTGTAAATTCGTGTAATTCGTGGTGGTGAAATACATCCCACACATAATTTCACAATATCAGATAAAATAGTTAATAAAACATATAACAGCCCAACAAGGTATTTTCTTCACCTCCCCCACGGGGAGGACGGGAGGGGGCCTGGGTTGACTTTATTATGAAATTTATAGGAATAATTCCAGCAAGATATGCTTCAACACGTTTTCCTGCCAAGCCACTTGCTATGCTTGGAGGAAAGACGGTGATAGAAAGAGTCTATCGTCAGGTAGAGGGTGTGTTTGACGATGTTGTCGTGGCAACAGATGACGAGCGCATCGAGAGTGCCGTAAAGGCTTTTGGCGGTAAGGTAGTAATGACAAGTTCTGAACATCGTTCTGGTACAGACCGCTGTTATGAAGCTCTTACTAAGGTAGGAGCAGACAAGTATGACGTGGTAGTAAACATACAAGGTGACGAACCATTCATACAAGCCCAACAGTTATATGCCGTACGCGACTGCTTTGACGATGAAACGGTGGATATTGCCACACTCGTTAAGCCATTCAAGCCAGAGGATGGATTTGCAGCACTCGAAAACGTGAACTCTCCAAAGGTGGTTGTGAACAACAAGATGGAGGCTCTATACTTCAGCCGTAGCATCATTCCTTTCACTCGTGGCAAGGAAAAGAACGAATGGCTTGCAGGTCACACATATTACAAGCACATAGGACTCTATGCTTATCGTTCAGATGTGCTCCGCCAGATAACAGCCCTTCCACAAGGTGAGTTGGAGAAGACGGAAAGCCTTGAGCAGTTACGCTGGCTTGAGAATGGCTACAAGATAAAGGTCGGAATAAGCGAGATAGAAACCATCGGTATCGATACTCCTGAAGACCTTCAGAGAGCGGAGAAGTTTCTGATGAATATGTAAGTTTGTGAGTTTTTGAGTTTTTAAGTTTTTAGGTTTTTAAGTTTGTAAGTTTTTTAGTTCTTGTTGAAAATAGATTTGTGAATTTGTAGATTTTAAGAATTCTGTTTTTCTTGTTTTGAAGAATACGTGCTGGGACAAGATAAAAGCACAACTAAAAACTCAAGAACCAAAAAACTCAAAAACTTAAAAAACTAAAAAACTAAAAACTTAAGAACTTACAAACTCACAAACTTAAAAACTTAAAGAACTTAAGAACTTACAAACCTAAAAACTCAAAAACTTGAAAATTCCTTGGCGTATTGAAAAGATTTTTCATATCTTTGCGCAAAATACATAATACCGAAAGACTATGAAAGAAATCAAAATTACTGAGAGAGCTCACAAGGAGATTAAGAAACTATTCTCTTATCGCAATCAAGTTAATACACTTCATAACGACCCTGAGTTGACTGAGGTGTTCGACAACTTTGCATTTGACGAGTCTCTCAAACTGACAGAAGGACCAGTACTTGAACAGACACGTGTTATGTGTATCCTCGCTTCAACTATCGGTTGTGGCGCGAAGACAGAATTCCGTCTTCATGTGGATGCCTGCCTAAACGTAGGAGTTAAGCCAAGCGCAATACGCGAGATACTATATCAGGCAGTACCATTCGTTGGATTTTCACGTGTAGTTGACTATATACCAGTTATGAACGAGGTGTTCGCAGACAATGACATACGTCTCCCACTTAACAACCACTCTACTACGACTCCAGAGAATCGCATGCAGAAAGGTAAGGAAGTGATTGACACTATCTTCGGCGAGGGAACTGTGGATAATATGCTTGCAACATCTCCAAAAGGACAGGAGCACATGGTTGAGTTCCTTGAGGATTATTGTTTCGGTGACTTCTACACTCGTACAGGCATTGACCTCCAGCATCGTGAACTATTCACGTTCTGTCTCCTCGCTTCAATGGGTGGATGCGACCTGCAGATGCAGTCTCACGCCATAGCAAACAAGAACGTAGGTACAAGTAAGGAAGAGATGGTAGCAGCCGTAACAGCCATGCTCCCATGGATTGGTTTCCCACGTTCACAGAATGCACTCAACGCAATCAATAACGCTTACGAAGAGAAACTTATCTAATAAGAATTTAGAGTTAAGAATTAAGATTTAGAGTAAAAAGCATATACTACTTAAATCTTAATTCTTAATTTATAATTATATAAGAATAGCACAAAAGATTAATTCTACTTTTAGCCACATCAAATTTTTAATATGAATTCAAAAATTATCTACATTATCTCCTTACTATTGACAATTACCTTTGGCGCACACGCCCAAACAACATTGCCCACTCCAGAAGTTTATTTTCAGGAGGATGACACTATTGACATATACGCAGATGAATCAGCCACAATCACCAACAAAATAAATTATAATGAGCAAGAGGATGTAAAGTGGTCCATCGTTTTTTATGGCAAAAACTTTTACTACACAACAGGTTCATATGAAGACGGTTCATTTACATTCACGCCACCCAACCCAAGCGAAAATACAGTAAAGACATATGATTTCCCAGTAAATATCAAGAAGATACTCAAAGACGAATCAGAGTGTTTACTTGACACAACAAAGACATTTTACATAAGAGTGTATCCTAAGCCACGTGCAACCGTAGTTGCACGATTCTGTACGAATTACGAAGACGAAACTGGCTTTACGGCTATTCCAATTTCTAACAAATCAAGTTTGACAGATGGAGTATTCCATTTAAGTTCATACGCAACTCATGTATTACGTATAAGCGTCCCATCAGTTTCAAAGGACGAATCATGCTGGGAATGGAGTGTTGGCGATTCTATTCGTAAAGCAGGTATAGGTCAAACCTGCAAATTTAGATTTTCAGAAGAGGATGCTTCAGAAAATGGCACTTCACATTTCTATAAGATAAAACTGCGCAACAAATTGCCTTACCGTAAGGAAGCATTTGAAGATGAATACAACCTTGAATGTAAGGTTTATCCTGTACCAACAGCAGGAGTATGCGAATATGTAGAAACATACAGTGGTAAAGCAGCTGGATTCGGACTTCAATATTCCGGAGGCATAAAAGATGCATGGAGAGTAAATTGGTCAGACGGCAACGGTAACGAATATACCGAAGAGGAGATGAACAACATCTGCAAATACGTGGATGAGCCAACAAAATTTATTTACAGATTATATGTAAACAACGGAGACGACTTTACTGGTTATTATCACGGTATAACACATCCTGTGCTTATGGTATGGAAAGAGCCTAAGGCAAGCGTGTACAACGTGAACGGAACAGTAATCACTGATGGGAATAATAAAGACGAACACAACATAGCCTGTTCAGAAGGAGACGAAATAAGCGTCAGCTTCAAGGTGGATGGTGGATACGAGACTGACGACAGTTGGATATCATTTGTTGACTCATCCTCAACAAGCAGCATGAATGACAGTGTCGTTACATGCAAGTTCAAGATCGTCATTCCGGATTCAATAAGGAGCAAAGCAAAAAGCGAAGCTTGCACATATCCAATCTATGTAAAGATTCAAAACCGATACACGGGTACAAACAGTTCTCCTGATTCAATATGGTTCAACGACAGTATTAAGGTAAACTTGAACGTTCTACTTCATCCATTAACACCAACCAAACTTATTCGTAAGGGAAATGGAAATAGTGGCACGGTTATTGCATCTGTAAACAATAATGATCCATACACAAGTATGAGTAATTACAGCCTTGTATATGGATACGAGAACGCAAATGGTGACGTCATAGAGCATCAGAAAAAATTTATTGATGTTATAAATCGTAAACATCTTTATGACACATTCCCAAAGGCAGAGTTGGCAGACAAGACAAATAAGTTCTATGTGTATGCTACAATTTACATAAGAGGCAAGGAACTGACAAGCGACAGATGCTACCTGACTAATGATGAAGAATTGCAGGAAGATGTCACAGAAGTCAGGAAGTACGAGGTCAATGGACGCCAAATAAACTCTACAACCCGAGGACTTGTCATCATTCAAATGTCGGACGGTTCAACAAAAAAAGTAATACAAAAATAAAGCAAGACGAATTATGAAGATTAAGAGTAAAAATTATTTCAAATCATTCCTTTTGATTGGATTTGCTTGTCTTGCAACAACATCAAATGCACAGAGCAAAGAAAACAAATTTCTTGGATTAAAGGAAATGAGATGCGCTCTATCAAGTGAATTCTGTTTCGGGGACAAATCAGGATTCACCCCTGCCAATGCTTTTACGGAACTGTTATCAACGCAGAACAATAATTACCTTATCAATTTTGAAGGAGTATTCTCAAAGAAGAAGACGACAGAGACATCATTTATAGTTGGTATAGGTTGCACAACAATGTCATTCAAAACGAATTATAAGACTCCGTCGTATAGTTTCTCAACAAATCAGGATGTTGATGGTGATACATACATACGTGAATATCAAAATCTCAATATCCATCAAGAAACAAGTGGGCACTCATTTATATTCGCCATTGCATTCAAAGAAAGGTGGAGACTTAGCAAGAGCATTAATATGTACGGTGACTTAGGAGTGAATTGCATGGTTTCACCGTCCTTGAATGCAAATAAGACAGATGGTTCTGCAAAAGTTACTGGGCTTTACAACCAATACAACGACATATCTCTTGACAAAGACTGGGGATACAACGGATTTGGCCCTGTCGATTTAAGCAAGGCCACAAACAAGGATGTTGACGTAAATAGCTTTGTACCAATCTCATTCATAAGATTAGGATTTGAGCTGGAAATGACAAAAGCATGCAACATCATCTTTGGAGCAACGTACCAGAGAGCCTTGAAGAATTTAATTAAGCAGACAGATAGTAGTAACTCTGTAAACACAGGCAACGCCATTATATACAATACAATTGACAATATGGAATCAACAGAAAACATACGAAACCTTCTCGGTTCGTATCGCGAATCCAAGTTTACGGGAATGATGGTAAGCCTCGGATTATCAATAAGATTTTAAAAACGTAAGAAGATTTGTTATTTTAGGATGAACATACTTGACAGAAGTGATAAAATACAGATACTGGGGCACATATGCATGATAGGAGCATGCTCCATGTGGGGACTAATGGCCCCATTAGGAAAGGATGCGATGACTCACGGAATATCTGGAATAGAGATGGTTACTTTCCGTGTTGTCGGCGGAGCGATATGTTTTTGGTTCGCATCATTATTCGTCAAGACAGAAAAGGTGGAGCATAAGGATTATCTCCGCTTCTTCCTTGCAGGAATGTTTGCCATCGTCTGTAACCAATGTTGCTATACGGTTGGATTGAGTATTACCTCACCTGTCAACGCAAGTATTATGACAACGACAATGCCTATAATAACTCTTGTACTTTCAGCTCTGTTCCTTCATGATGCAATAACTGCCAGAAAACTATTAGGCGTCTCACTCGGAGCTTCGGGTGCATGTCTCCTAATATTGGGAAGTACACAAGGCGTGGCTAAAGGTGGAGTTCTGTTTGGCGATATACTTTGCATCATGGCACAATGCAGTTATGCTGTCTATCTGACTTTTTTCAAGTCGTTGATACAGAAGTACAGTGTCATAACGTGCATGAAGTGGATGATTACTTTTGCCGCTATGGTTATCACTCCATTTACATTCATGAAGGTTGTACACCTTCCATGGAAGGAGATAAGTAGCGTGACATATATGGAGACAACATTCGTGGTTGTAGGTGGAACATTCCTCGCATACATATGTTCCATTCGGGCACAGAAGATACTACGCCCTACCGTTGTGGCAATGTACAACTACGTTCAACCAATCATAGCGTGTATCGTGAGCGTTTGTCTTGGACTTGGCATCTTCGGATGGAGTCAGGCACTTGCCGTATTGCTTGTGTTCTCTGGTGTACGACTGGTGAACAGAAAGAAATAGAGTTCAACTTACGTTATTTATTCTTTGAGATGTGAGGGGGTAATGGACTCTATCGCACGCATATAACAACAGAAACAAATCAATTCTACAATACAAACAAGAGTAAGAGACTCTTCTAACTTATTAGACACAAAGATTAAAAGCATGAAACAACTATTAAAAACAACTGTACTATTCTCCCTTTTATTAGTTTTAGTGCCCGTAAAATCATTGGCTGACGAGATTGAACCTATCATAGATGAGTTGCCTTCTACACTCAGGGACAAATACAAAGACGCATGTAAAAATAAACATATCACATGCAACTGGGTGTTAGGATTGGCAGATACACTTGAAATGTATTCAAAGGATAAGGACGATGACCGTTTCCTTATGCTTGCCTCTATGATTCGCAATTACCATGCGTTTGTCAACAATGATTCCGTACGGTTCTTTGCCAATAATGACATAACGCTCGAACTGGCAGAAAAGCACAAGTTTTATGACACGTACTTTTCCGAAGCATTAAACCGTGTTACGTTCCTCCTGAATATAGGACGAAACCACTCGGCGATGAAGTATTCGCGCTTCCTTGTCGAAAAGGCAAAGGAATATAAACATCCGACGGGAATGTTCACAGGTTATCACAGTATAGGAAACATATACGAAAAGATGGGCTTATACCATCAGGCACTCTTGGCATTCAAGGAAGCAGACAAAACCTTGAACGGATTGGGTGTGGATTATAACGAGTACCGTACTTATTGCCGTCAGGACATAGCTCTTGAGAACTACAACCTTGGTAATTATGAAGATGCCGAACGTGGCTGTCTTGCCCTTATAGAGAAAGACCCTCTGGACATACGTAGCATCTCTGTGCTGGCAAGCGTATATTTCAAAACAAATCAAAGGGACAAGTTCTACGAATGTTACAACAAGATTGACACAATCAATCCGTCATTACTCGGAGCCCTAGAATCAATGTATCCAGATATTAAGACAAACATCCAGGTACAACACCTCGCAATAGATGGCAAAACAGAAGAAGCACTTCAACTTGCAGCTACACTTCCTTATCTTGAGTGTCAGAACCTAAAGGTTGACATCTATATGCATACCAACCACTGGAAGGAAGCATTCTACTGTCAGAAAGAACTGAATACGCACTACGACTCTTTGAACTATGCAGGTAATGAGAACGACATGAGGGAAATAAACGTAGAGATGGACCATCTGTACAAGACAACACAACAGGAGAAGAAGATAACAGCACTACGCTACCACGTCTCAATTGGTTTCCTTCTTTTCCTCATCATCCTCGGTACATGTACATACTTCATACATCGTAACATTATCATATCAAAGAACAACAAGGCACTCGCAGCTAACCTTGACAAGATACTTGAGTACAAGGCACTGCTCATGGATAAATATACGGCGAATGAAGAAGACTGTAAGACACCTGACGCTGTAAATGATGATAAGAAGCAAGAAACAACAGACGAGAAATACAACTTTAATGAAGATGTCTCCAGATATCTTCACGAACTTACTACACGTCACTTGTTCACAAATCCAGACTTCGACAGGAACGCTTTGTTGTCAGAATTGAACATCCATCGTTCAAGCTTCTTCAACGACTTTGAACGACAGACAGGTTTAAGTATATCCAAATTCATCCTGAAAATGAGAATGGAATACGCAGCCCAACTTATCAAGGACAACCCAGAATACACACTTGAAGCAATTGCCACGGACAGCGGAATCCTAAGCCGAACAACATTCTACAGAAACTTCACAAACTACTTCGGTATCACTCCAAGTGCATATAGGAACGAACACGGGCAGAACAACTAATTGCACTCAGGAAGCAATCGCTGCAATATCAGCAGAACAAACTTTATGTTTTTCATACGTTTATATTTTTTGAAACACTCTGTATCAAAATTGAAACAAGCAATACACCATAGTGCAAGTAGGATTGCTATAATAGGAGTAACTTTGCAACGAAAATATAATCAGGTGGCGCTATTGGGGTAAAATCCATAACCAAAGCCACACTGAAACTTCCCAAAGACAGCAATAATGATTAGACTTAATCTGGTTATAAAAAATAATTGCTTATAGATTTGGTAATAACAAGAACAGGGTTATTTTTAGTGTATTAAGGGTTATGGAACTATTAGAAAGGCAATGACGCGAGTCATTGCCTTCCTCTTTGAATACGTATATCCGTGGCAATGGGAAAACATCGGGTACATGACACACATCATCCTACGATTTTTCGTCAAGGCACAAATGAATTGTATTTTTTATCCATGTTTTCTGAAGAAATACCAGTTAAAGGGGAATATATAATTATAGTTTTTCGTATCTTTGCACAACTTTGTATTTTACACAAATAAATCACGAGATGAAGACAGGACTTGTACTTGAAGGCGGCGGAATGAGAGGCCTCTTCTCCGAAGGTGTGTTTGACGTTCTTCTGGAGAACGAAATCATGCTTGACGCTCTTGTGGGAGTGTCGGCTGGCGTATTGTTTGGCTGCAATTACAAGTCGGGACAGATAGGCAGGGGCGTGCGCTACAACACGAAGTATGCCAAAGACCCAAGGTACATGAGCGTGCGTTCGCTCATCACCACGGGCAATTACGTTAATGAGGATTTTGCCTACGGAGAGATGCCTTTGAAACTCGACAAGTTTGACTTTGAGGCGTTCAACGCCAACGACATGGAGTTTCATATCGTGTGTACGGACATCGTTACGGGAGAACCCGTGTACAAGAAATACGTCAAGTCAGACAACTCGCTCATGGATTGGATGCGTGCCTCTGGTTCCATGCCACTCGTGTCGAAGCCTGTTGTACTTGAAGGTCATACGATGCTTGATGGAGGAATTGTGAACAGCATTCCTCTTGAGTATGCACAAAGCGTAGGACTGGAGAAGAACATAGTGGTTCTGACTCAGCCGAGGGGGTATCAGAAGAAGCCATTCAAGGCAACATGGCTCTTCCGTATGTTCGTGAAAAAATATCCGAAGGTGGCAGAGAAGATGGCTGTGCGCCATGAGATGTACAACAAACAGTTGGAGTACGTGTATGGCGAGGCAGATAAGGGCAACGTGTTGCTCATCATTCCAGACGAGCCACTTAACATAGGGCGTGTGGAGGGTAATCCCGACAAGATGCACCATTGCTATGAGATGGGACGCAGAAAGGCTCTGTCTATGATAGATGAGATAAAGAGTTTCTGTCCTCCAATCCCCAAAGGGGGCGTCCATCAAGGCAAATAACAAGTAACAAGAAACAATTAACATACATCCCCTTGTTCTGAACAGGCACCCCCTTTGGGGGCAGAGGGGCTTATGATATGAAGAAACAACTCAATATAGTATTCTTGATAGCAGGAAGTGAACCGCTCGGAAGCGCGGGAATGCAGGCGGACATAAAGGCTATCACGGCTTGTGGCGGATATGCGGCTTGTGCCCTTACTGCCATAGTGGATGAAGACACGACAAGGGTGAAGAGTATCCATCATCTGCCCGTTGACCTCATCACATCGCAGGCGGAGTCGTTCCTCGGCGACATAGGTGCTGGGTGCATAAAGACAGGTGTGCTCCCAAGTGAGGCAATCATCAAGGGAGTGGCTGGCGTTATAAAACGCTACCCAAATATTCCACTTGTATGTGACCCTGTGGTCGTAAATTCCGTAGGCGAGAAACTTGTGAGCGATGATGCCATCAACGCCTACAAGGATTATATGTTTCCACTCTCAACCCTCATTACGCCAAACAGACGTGAGGCGGAGGTACTCCTCGGCAGGAAGATTGAGAACGTGCGTGAGGACATAAAGGAACTGGGCAGGTGGGGCAATTCTGTCATCATCAAGTCAATAGAAGGAAATGGCACTTTGTCCGATTACCTCTACAACGCCAAGACGGGCGAGGTGTTGGAGTTTAAGAAGCCAAGGATTGATACGAATAACGTGAATGGAACTGGAGACTCATTCAGTTCTGCCATAGCAACATACATTGCAAAGGGCTATCCGCTTAATGATGCTGTTGCCAAGGGTGAGGAGTTCATTGGACGTGCCATTGCCCTCGGAGCAGAATACGAGTTCGGTCACGGATTCGGACCAGTACACCCTTGTTTCATGGAAGATAAGAGTGTACACGAGAGAATATACAATTAGCCCCCCGTCCCCCGAAGGGGGCGGCCTCTGGAATCAGGAGGAGGGCTGATATAAAATTAAATTTTTTAACAACAGAAAAAACTTCTGGATATTTGGGACTTGCCGAAATAACGGCAAAATCTATGCTCGATATCCGGAGGCCGCCCCCTTTGGGGGCTGGGGGGCTTTATGAACGCACTAATTTTTGCAGCAGGACTTGGCACTCGTCTCAAGCCATTGACGGACACGATGCCAAAGGCAATGGTACCCGTAAATGGTAAACCGCTCCTGCAGATACTCATAGAGAAATTGAAGACGATAGGTGTCACAAAGGTGGTAATCAACGTGCATCACTTTGCACAGCAGATTATTGACTTTGTTAATGTCAACAACTCTTTCGGCATAGATATCCGTTTCTCTGACGAGACGGATATGTTGCTTGAGACAGGTGGAGGACTCAAGAAGGCTTCACAGTTGTTTGATGACAAGTCACCGGTTCTCGTGCATAACGTGGACATCCTCAGTAATGCAGACCTCTCGGCATTATACGAGGAGGCAGAGCACACGACCCTGCTCGTATCTGAACGTCAGACACAACGTTATTTGCTGTTTGACGACAATAATCGCCTTGTTGGTTGGACGAATATTGCCACAGGAGAAGTCAAGAGCCCTTATAAGAATCTTGACCCTGAGAAATACCACAAATATGCTTTCTCGGGCATTCAGGTGTTCAATCAGGAATTGCTCACATACATGGATAGTTGGGAAGGCAAATTCTCCATCATCGACTTCTATCTCTCCATTTGTGACAAGGCAGAAATCAGATGCAAGGTAGGCAGGGATTTGCAACTTCTTGATGTCGGAAAACTTGATACGATTGCAAAAGCAGAAGAGTTTTTGAAGATGTAAAACAGATTTTTGTCAATTACTCACGTTTATTTGCGCTAATTCACTATCTTTGCAAGCAAAATATATAATTTCTATACAACGTGCAACAGAAAATTATCATTTTAGACTTCGGTTCGCAGACAACTCAGCTCATCGGACGTCGTGTCCGCGAGTTGAATACGTTCTGTGAGATTGTACCGTACAACAAGTTCCCAAAGGATGACGAAGGTATCATAGGCGTCATTCTTTCAGGTTCACCACTCAGTGTGTATGCGGACGATGCTTTCAAGATTAACTTTGACGAGATTCGTGGCAAGTACCCAATCCTTGGCATCTGCTATGGCGCACAGCTCATGGCATACACATTCGGAGGTAACGTAGAGCCAGAAGGAACACGCGAGTACGGACGTGCAAATCTTGAGTTCATGGAAGAAGGCAATCCTCTTCTCAAGGACTTTGCTCCTAACAGTCAGGTGTGGATGAGCCATGGTGACACAATCACACGTCTTCCAGAAGGATTCCACGTTATTGCTTCAACTTCAACCGTGAAGTATGCTGCATACGCTGCCGACAACGAGAAGATATGGGGTGTACAGTATCACCCAGAGGTGTTCCACTCAATTGACGGAACACAGCTCTTGAAGAACTTCGTTGTGGACATCTGTGGCGGTAAGCAAGACTGGTCACCAGCGCAGTTTGTAGAACAGACAGTCAAGGAGATAAAGCAGCAGGTGGGCGATGACAAGGTTATCCTTGGTCTCTCAGGTGGTGTTGATTCTTCTGTTGCAGCCGTTCTTCTCAACCGTGCAATCGGTAAGAATCTCACTTGTATCTTCGTAAACAACGGACTCCTCCGCAAGAACGAGTTTGAGGATGTGCTTCGTGATTATGAGTGCCTCGGACTTAACGTGGTAGGTGTGGATGCAAGTCAGAAGTTCTACTCAGAGCTTGCTGGAGTATGTGAGCCAGAACGTAAGCGTAAGATTATTGGTGCAGGCTTCATCGATGTATTTGAGGCAGAGGCACGCAAGATTGAAGGTGCTAAGTGGCTTGCTCAGGGAACTATCTACCCTGACCGCATCGAGTCACTCAACATAACTGGAAAGGTAATCAAGTCACATCACAATGTTGGTGGTCTTCCTGAGAAGATGGGACTCAAACTTTGTGAACCACTCAAGTGGTTGTTCAAGGATGAGGTTCGTCGTGTAGGACGTCAGCTTCAGATGCCAGAGCATCTTATCACACGTCATCCATTCCCAGGACCAGGACTTGCAGTTCGTATTCTCGGTGACATCACGCCAGAGAAGGTACGAGTTCTTCAGGATGCGGACGACATCTTCATCAAGGGACTCCGTAACTGGAAGGTCAAACTTTCTGGTGAGGAGGCACGCAAGGTACTTGCAGCTGGTGTACCAGCAGACATGAAGGATGGTGAGATTGAGGTAAGCCTCTATGACCAGATTTGGCAGGCAGGTGCTATTCTCCTTTCAGATGTCAAGAGCGTAGGTGTCATGGGTGATGAGCGCACATACGAAAATCCTGTTGCACTCCGTGCCGTTACAAGTGCAGACGCCATGACTGCTGACTGGGCAAAGCTCCCTTACGAGTTCCTTGCTGAGGTAAGTAATCAGATTATCCGTAACGTACGTGGTGTAAACCGTGTATGCTATGATGTCTCTTCAAAGCCACCAGCAACTATCGAGTGGGAATAAGCCTTCGGAGTTAAGAATAAAAAGTTATACGTTAAAGGTCGTCTGATGGACAAGTTCTGTCAGACAACTTAAAACAATAAAACGATATGAAAAAATATTTATCATTGGTGCTTCTCGTACTTACACTCTGCCTTACAGGTTGTATGTCATACAAGAAGGTACCATATATCCAAAATAGTAGGGAAGTTGACCTTTCTGGTGCTACAAACCTTTACGACGCCAAGATTATGCCGAAGGATTACCTCACAATTACAGTGAACCTTCCAAAGGATCCAGAGGCTATCAGAATGTTTAACATGGCAATCAGTGGTTCCGCCACAACCAATGCGACAACAGGTTCTACAAATTTCAGTTCTTCATCAACAGCTCTTCAGTCATACCTCGTAGAGAATGACGGAACTATTGATTTCCCAATCATCGGACGTATTCATGTTGCAGGTAAGACACGTCATGAGCTACAGGACTTCCTCGTTGAACAAATTTATCCTACTTACGTGATTGAGAAGCCAATCGTTCTTGTTACAATCTCAAGCTTCAAGATTTCTGTTATTGGAGAGGTTTCTGCTCCAGGACAATACACGGTTTCCAATGGTAAGGTTAATATCTTTGAGGCTCTTGCTTTAGCAAAGGATCTTACTGTATGGGGACAGCGTGATAACGTAAAGATTATCCGCGAGCTTAGCACTGGTGAGAAGAAGATTGTTGAGCTTAATCTTAATGACGCAAATATTATCAACTCGCCATACTATCAGCTTCAGCAGAATGATATTGTCTATGTGACTCCAAATAAGGCAAAGGCTAAAAACTCAGGTATAGGCTCCGAGACATCTATATGGTTCTCTGCAATGAGCGTTGTATTCTCTATTGCAAATATCGTGATAAACGTTCTAAACAAGAAGTAATGCTGGCAGATTAATGACAAAGATTGTTTGAACATATTAATATATAGACGGAAGTTGTGGTATGAACATCACAACTTCCGTCTTTTGCTCTATAGACAAGCTCCTTTAATTAATAGACAAGTCTGGTCGTATAATAGACGAACCTTTACAAAACAAGAATAAAACAACAATAATAATATGGCTGAAAAATTAAGATTTCAGGTAGTTAAGGAGGCGTTCAAGCGTAAGCCTGTTGAGGTTGCGGTGCCTACTGAGCGTCCTTCTGAATACTTTGGTAAGTATGTGTTCAATAAGCAGAAGATGTACAAGTATCTTCCTGCTAAGGTATATGCGAAGATGTGTGACGTCATAGACAATGGCGCACCTTTTGACCGCTCTATCGCTGATGCCGTTGCCGAGGGCATAAAGACCTGGGCGATGGAGCATGGCGTTACTCACTATACACACTGGTTCCAGCCTCTTACTGAGGGAACGGCGGAGAAGCATGACGGCTTCGTTGAGCATGACTGGAAGGGTGGTATGGTAGAGGAGTTCGAGGGCAAGCTTCTCGTACAACAGGAGCCAGATGCAAGTTCTTTCCCAAATGGTGGAATACGCTCTACCTTTGAGGCTCGCGGTTATTCGGCATGGGACCCTACATCACCGGTGTTCATCATTGGTGATACTCTCATGATTCCAACGATATTTATCTCTTACACGGGTGAGGCACTTGACTACAAGGTGCCTTTGAAGAAGGCACTCTATGCGGTTGATAAGGCAGCAACAGCGGTTGCACAGTTGTTCAACCCTGATGTAAAGAGGGTTAAGTGCAACCTCGGATGGGAGCAGGAGTACTTCCTCGTGGATGAGGACCTTTATGCTGCACGACCTGACCTCGTGATGACAGGCCGTACTCTCATGGGTCATGACTCTGCCAAGAACCAGCAGATGGATGACCACTATTTCGGAAGCATTCCGGCTCGTGTGGAGAACTACATGCGCGATATTGAGATACAGGCACTTGAACTTGGAATCCCTTGCAAGACTCGTCACAATGAGGTTGCACCTAACCAGTTTGAGCTGGCACCTATCTTTGAGGAAACCAACCTCGCTGTTGACCACAACATGCTCATGATGTCTATTATGAAGCGTGTGGCACGCAAGCACGGATTCCGCTGTCTTCTCCACGAGAAGCCATTCAAGGGTGTCAATGGTAGCGGTAAGCACAATAACTGGTCACTTGCGACAGACACAGGTATTCTCCTGCATGCTCCGGGCAAGACTCCAATGGAGAATCTTCGTTTCGTTACGTTCATTGTCGAAACTCTCAAGGGTGTGTATGACCATAACGGACTCCTCAAAGCTTCCATCATGAGTGCCACTAATGCTCACCGTCTTGGAGCACATGAGGCTCCACCGGCAATCATCTCGTCTTTCCTCGGAAAGATGGTTACAGACCTTATTGAGCACGTGGAGACTGCTGACGATGATATGCTTTCGGTTGCTGGTAAGACAGCCTTCCAGCTTCACCTTCCTTCGTTGCCAGAGCTCCTTATAGACAACACTGACCGCAACCGTACTTCACCATTTGCCTTCACAGGTAACCGCTTCGAGTTCCGCGCCGTTGGTTCAGAGGCAAACTGTGCGAGCGCAATGCTTACACTCAATACGGCTGTGGCTGAGGCTCTTACTAACTTCCGCAAGCGTGTTGACGAGTTGATTGAGAAGGGCGAAGCTAAGGAGACGGCAATCCTCAAGGTTGTTCGCGAGGACATCAAGTACATCAAACCTATCATCTTCAACGGCAATGGCTACGGCGAAGAGTGGAAGGAAGAGGCTAAGCGCCGAGGTCTCGACTGCGAGACTTCAGCACCGATTGTCTTTGACAATTACCTTAAGGAGTCATCAGTCAAGATGTTTGAGTCAATGAACGTCATGACCAAGTTCGAGCTTCAGGCCCGCAATGAGATCAAGTGGGAGACATATACTAAGAAGATACAGATTGAGTCACGCATCTTCGGCGACCTATGTCTCAACCACATCATCCCTGTCGTTACTAAGTATCAGTCAATGCTTATAGATAATGTGAGCAAGGTGATGAGTATCTTCGACAAGAAGAAGGCTACTGAGATTTCAAAGACCAACCTCTTTATCATCGAGCGCATCTCTGAGCACGAGTCATTCATCATCGAGAACGTAGAGAAGATGATTGAGGCACGCAAGGCAGCCAACAGGATTGAGAGCGAGCGTGAGAAGGCGATAGCTTATCACGACACGGTTGCTCCACTCATCGAGGAAATACGTTACCACGTTGACAAGCTCGAGACCATCGTTGACGATGAGGCATGGCCACTTCCTAAGTACCGTGAGCTTCTCTTCATCCGATAATACGATTCAAGGTAATTCTAATATAACTAAACTTTGGGTTGCCGCCCACACCGTTAACGGGCGGCAACCAAAACATTTTTCGGGCAGGAAATAACCTATCGTTATCCAAGACTATTACCTTTAATGATAGAACGCCATTATCGGTACAAATTACCCGCCCACTTCTACCCAAGCAATAGAAATAACAAAACAATAATCCAAAACCAAAGAAACTAATGAAAAAGTTCCTTAACTTACTTCCATTGTGCCTTCTCGCTTCATGTTCAGTCGAGTTGGCAGAGACAGAGCAAAACACTCTTGAAGGAGGTACATATGACAACGTCATTATTCGCAGAAGACCTTTTGTGTACGATGATGACACACGTACAACAATTACGGCAACAGACAAAGCACTCACTTTCTCCTGGGCAGACGGAGATGCCATTGGCGTGTTCCCTGTCAGTCCCATAACAAACAGTCAGGCAAAGCAAAAACTTCGTGTCTCTAAAGAGAAAGACACGGATGCACACTTTGCCGCCTTCGATGGAGCAGGTTGGGAGCTGAAGAACGGCAACACGTATGCCGCCTACTATCCTTATAACGGTAACCTGCCATCATCTACTTCGTTCCGTGAGGTAATAATCGGCCTCGATTGGCAAGACGGAACACTCGAAACGATCGGAAAGAAGTACGACTATATGTACGCACCATCATCTGGAAAGATGGAAAAGTTTTCAGACGGAACACACATGGTTATGTTTGACTTCAAGCATGCCGTCTCCATTCTCCAGCTCAAACTCACCATGCCTGTCGCTGCAACATGGAAACAAGTCAGCATCAGCAGCATATCAGGAGACTATATATGGACGACATCTGCATATTTAGATGTGTCATCAGGCGAGACCACGACTATATCCACGTCATCAAGTATCACCCTCGACCTCGGCAATATTACTACTACATCAGATAATGAGGAAATCACTCTTTACGCATCCGTGCTTCCTACAACCACAGGTTTACTTCAACTTGAAGCCACAACAAGTGAAGGCGAAGAGTACTACACAACACTAAAAAGCAAGACCATTAAGGCTGGTAAGGCATACAGATATTCCGCAACCTTAGAGAAAGAGTTCGGTAGCCATGGATATGTCAATGGTCACGAATACGTTGATCTCGGCTTACCATCTAAGACAAAGTGGGCAACTATGAATGTGGGTGCAAACTCACCAACGGAAATAGGTGACTATTATGCATGGGGTGAGTACAACACACAGAATTTTAGCACAAGTTACACATGGGAATCATACAAATGGATGACATATACTACTTATAGCACAAAAATCAGTAAGTATATGGTCGATACAAAAGGGAAATTATTAGACAAGGCAATACTTGAAAGTGCCGATGACGCTGCAACAAAGAACTGGGGCAATGGATGGCGTATGCCAACAACAAGCGAACAGTTGGAACTTATCAGCAACTGCTACTGCGTGTGGACAGACAACTATTCAAATGGAGTTAAAGGTTATATAATATATAAGCCATTGAACAAATCGGACATTGGCATAACCATACTTTCCGGCGAAACTCCTTCAAGTGCATATTCTCTTTCCGTGCCACACATATTCCTTCCATGTACAAGTCATTTAGGCAATAGCAGTCTGGGGGAACTAAAGCTCAACAATGAAACTGCTTTCTATTGGTCTTCAATGCTATATATCGTAGAAGACCGAAAAGCCTGGTTACAATATTTTAGTCCAGACTACCTTGGTGAGCTAACAGACTATCGTTGTATAGGAGCCTGTGTACGTGCTGTATGTGAGTAAGATAGCAAGCATTAAAACGCAATGCTGAAAGGTGTCGGACAGACTATCGATAGTTTGCAATACAGACTATTGATAGTTTGCACTACAGACTATCGATAGTTTGTACTACAGACTATCGATAGTCTGAGACACGACTAATATTAGTCTGTTTCATGGCACACATATACAAAATCGTCACGACTCGTTCTGAGTCGTGACGATTTTGTTATTACACATTATTATTACATCATCTAAAAAACACATCACTTCACGATTGCATCTGCGAGTGCTTCAAGTTGTGCAAGGTCAGATGCCTTCATCGAGCTCTTGAGAGTTACGACAGGCTCGACTATCTCAATGTCCTTCATTCCTTCGAGCATTCCGCGAATGATGCGTGCTGCCTGTGGTGCCCATGTACCATTCTCGATGATACCGATGCGGCGACGCTGGTAACCCTTTATCTTCAGTTTGTGCAGGAAGAAGTGCATTGGTGGGAAAATGTCACCGTCATACGTAGCGCAAGCCAGTACGACAGAGCCCATACGGAAAGCATCCTCAATGACCTCAGCCATGTCATCGCGTGAGAGGTCGGCTACGGCAACCTTTGTTGCACCCTTTGCCTCAAGCATCTCTGCCATCTTCTCTGCCGCCTTGCGTGTGTTACCATGAATGGATGCGTATGCCACGAGCACACCACCAGGAGTCTCCACATCGTATGCACTCCAT
>CAMOVB010000029.1:0-20887 GCA_946626925.1 uncultured Prevotellaceae bacterium | reverse complement strand
ATGCCACCATTGCGAATACAGAAAAGAGGATGTGCATATTTTGACACACCCTCAAGTGATTTATTGCAGATTTTTATATGTTTTTGTGTCAAAGATATGGGATATGGGTGGGGAAAAATATACAATAAAATATACAGGACACCCATATCTCCCGAATGAGAGATATTGGTGTCGCGATGTATTTGTCCGACGTCATCGGATTTTTCTTGACGTGATGCAAAAATTCATCTCAAAGCTCCTCCCACTTGTGGAGGTTGTGAGTGGGCTTCCCTACTTAGTCAGTACTACGTCAGTACTTAGTCTCATCTTTATCACCTCTTCATCATTGGAGCAGAAGTCGTGACAAATAGCCTCTACGATGGCAGACAGTTGTTCCTGTTTTCGACGCTGTCAGCAACAAGATGAGCCAACATACCGCACATTTCCTTCCAGCTGAGGTCAGGATACTGAAACTCCGTTCCGCTCATGTGAGCACCGAGGATGGGGAAAAACATCGGAACGAGCGGTTCATACATGTCTTTTGACACCTGTGAGAGCAATAATCTGATACATTCTGTCCCCTTGCCGAGCGGTGGCATCTTAGGGGAAACGGTCTTGCTGATATCGTATTTCATTATAAATCTGCTTTTTAGACAAAATTGTAAATCTGTAATAGATGGATTTGTGACAGTGTGACAGTGTGACAGTTGATTTTTCCGATGTGACATTTTCTCTTTTATTATATATATCTATTTAATTATTAAATATATATAATATATAAAGAAAGAATAACCAATGCAAAAAAAACATTTGTCACACTGTCACAACTGTCACACGCCCCTATGGTCTTACGTTCATGTTCATGCGTAGGGCCATGTGAAGTTCCTCATATACGCCCCGTGTGTATTTCTCTAAAGAGAAGTCACTTGCGAGTGTGGCGAGCATCTTGAAGTTGGGACGCACTGCAATGATTGACAATCCCCAATAAACTAATAATTCTATTAGTAAATTTTGAAATAAAACTATTTCAAATAAGATTATTTCAAATAAAGTTGTTACATTTGCACACAACATAAAAAAAGAAAGAATATGGATATTCCTTTTGTATATGGACGTGTGGCTACGAACAAGGAGTTTACGGGAAGGGCAAATGACATTGCCCGTCTCAAGGCTAACCTTACAAGCAAAGTCAACACGACGATAATATCTCCACGAAGATGGGGCAAGTCTTCACTCGTACACAAGGTTCTCGATGAGATAAACGCTGAAAGCAATAACTTCATCACATGCCACATCGACGTGTTCAACTGTCGCGACGAGGAGAGCTTCTTCAAGTGCTACGCAAGTTCCGTACTCAATGCGTCGTCCACCAAGATGGACGAGCTTATCAGTACGGCAAAGAAATATCTTGGCTCGTTCGGTCCCAAGGTATCGCTCTCGGATGCTGGCGCAATGATGGATTTCTCCCTCGGCATAGACTTCAAGGAGCAGTCATACACAATGGATGAGATACTCGACTTGCCTGAGAAGATTGCAAAGGAAAAGGGCAAGCAAATGATTGTGTGTATTGATGAGTTTCAGAACATAGAGAACTTCAAAGACCCAAAGGCTTTGCAGGCAAGGCTACGTGCCCACTGGCAGATGCACCAGAACGTATGCTACTGCCTGTATGGAAGCAAGCGTCACATGTTGCTCAACATATTCTCGGACTATGAAATGCCTCTGTATAAGTTTGGCGACATCATCGCCCTTGACAAGATAAGTGAAGATGAATGGGTGAGCTTCATAGTAAGGCGATTCACGGACACTGGCAAGCACATAAGCAAGGAGCATGCACGTATCATTGCGGAGAGGACGGAATGTCACTCGTACTATGTCCAGCAGTATGCACAGATGGTATGGCTTCTGACCACGAGCATCGTCACGGACGAGATTCTCGACACGGCCTTCCGGCAGTTGGTTGACCGTTCTTCCCTACTCTTCGACAACCTGATGGATAATCTGAAGACAAGACAGATAAACTTTCTCCTTGCCATTGCAAACGAGGAGAAGAACCTCAGCTCGTCAGATGTGCTCAAGAAGTATAACCTTGGTACGTCAGCCAACATAAAGAACCTGAAGAATGCCGTGATTGAGCATGACTTGGTGTGCGTGGACTCTGGAACACTCACCATACAAGACCCTATCCTCAAGTTCTGGATAAAGGAAAGGTTTCGTGAGAATTAAAGAGAAGCAGACTTAGAAAAAACAATTAAGCCATTCGGAACAAGCGTCCGAATGGCTTAATTCGTTACATATGAATTTTCATTTTTCGTGAGAACTAAAAAAATCAAGAAATCACGAACTAAAAAACTCACGAACTTACAAACTTACCCTTACCTTCCTGCCATTGATGACATAGATGCCGGAGGAGGTGATGTCGGAGAGACGGCAACCCTGAAGGTTGTAGATGGTGCCCTCCATGACATCATTATTCAACGCCTCGATGGCATCGGGTATGTTCTCGCCAAGGTATGTGAGAGAGAAGTTGTCAAAGATTGACCAGTCGTTGCCAATCTGTGTCGTCTTCTTTACTCCGAAGGTAAGTTTACCATCCTCGCCAACGACACACTCGAGAGAGTTCTTGTACAATCCCTTGCGGAAATATACACTGGTCTGCTCCATCGTGTTAGGGATATATCCGTATGAACCTGCCATGACACCGTTTGCTCCTGCCTTGCCAGCATCGGAGAGGATGCTCACGAGAGGAACGGAAACATCGTTGGCATAGAGTATGGCATTAAGCTTCTCTGTGTTTGAGCCATGAGCTGCGACGGCAGCATCTATGCTTCCAGCACGATAGAATCCCTGGCAAGTAAGCATGTAGCGACCTGCACGGAGTCCTGTGACAGTCTGGTAGATATTGAAGTTTGTGTTCCACTTCTCTGCACAACCGAAATCGACAACAGGCCCGCCAGTCCATCCGTATGTGCTGTTGCCGTCAAATGATGGATTGACTATGAAGTCCGTGTAATCCTTCTTCTCGATAGTGGGCATGGTCACGCTCTCAGCGCATACCTCACCATTATGGATGAACACCTTAACGGTCTTACCTTTCTTGATATTGACTGATGCAGAACGATTGCGGATATACACCTTAATGTCGGCATTTGCCGTAGCTGTGACGTATGCAGTAGAGTCGTCCTCAAGCTGAGCCTCAACGCCAGTACCTGACACAAGTACACTAAGTTCCTGTGCGCATGAGTGGTTCTGCTGGAGGTCGAAGGTTACACTTGACTTGCTGTCCTTGATGACTGTGTTCTGGTAGAATACAGGTGCAAGGTTGTTGTATGACACGTCTGTGAGTGTTGCCTTGTTCTCGCCCTTGAAGTTGCTCACGATGAAGAATGCTGTTTCTGCATCAGGAGCGATAACTCCATTCCATCCAGCAGGGAGTGAGCCACGGAGAGGCACGAGTGCCTTGGCATACTCCTTTGTCTGCACGGCATTAACAAGACTATAGTAAACGAGGTTACGAGCATCCACCACGTCATCCTTCTTGACCGTACGACTGCTGTTGCTGAACATCGGATAGAGCTTGGATGTGTAGATAGAGTTGTTTGAGCCACGGTCGCCAAAAGCAATCTTCTTATTGTTCTTGCCAACCACGCCGAGTTCGTTGTCCACGTTGACCCAGTCACTCTGTATGCTTGCAAATGAAGCACCGTCATACTGCTTGTATGCCACCTCATTATCGCTTTCAACAGTGCCCTGGTTATTGACACCAGCCTTGGCATCGAAATAGAGGGTGCGCTTGGTCTTCATCAACTCGTCGGTAGAGATAGCGAGGAGACCGCCCTTCTCAGCTGATATAGTAGCAGCAGCATTGGCTGTCACATAGTCGAGGTAGATGATGGCATTCTTAGGTGTAGAATAGATGGCAAAACGATTGTCGAGTGTACCATCGTTACAGTTGAGTTCACCATTCATCACATATCCATTGCCCTTCAACTGGTAGATACCAGCCACAACAGGAGAGGCATTGCTTGCCTTTCCGCTCACGTCGTACCATCCGATGATGTTACCTGTATTGTTTGCACGGTAAGGAACGACAATCTTGTTCTTGTCAGCTGAGTTGGCTGCAAAGAAACCTGTGTAGCTCTTGAGTCCATTAGACCATGAGAAACAAGAGAAACGATAGTCGGAAGCCGCACGCACGATGTTCTGGCATGGAATCATACGAGCCTCGGCATGCTTGCTGTTGAAGTCTGCCCATGACGTAGGAGTGATGTCTGCGGTAGAGAGTACGTCGTGCATGAGATAGGTCATCATGACGCGGTGAGCCTCAACACCCATACGACGTGCGCCTACATCGGCACGAAGAAGCCAAGAGCCGTCAGCCGTTGTCTTCTGACGAGCCTTGATATACTTGTATGCAAGATTCTCAAGCATGAGGGCATTGGCATCACGAAGGAAACAAGCCTGAGTAGAGTATGATGTAATCTGGTCGTAGAGGAAGAGTGACCAGTCGTTACCATTAGGCATGGCAAGTTCACCATCGGCAAGAGCAAGCCAGTTGAGGATGCTATCCTGCACCTCCTGATTGTGGTGCATGAGGGCGTTGCTCTTCCACCTCTCCTCACCCTTGATGCCAAGCTGGAACATCTTGAGTGCAAGAGCAGCCTCACCAAGTTCCTGCTGTACTACATTCTGGTAAGATGTGTGGAAGAGGTTATGGTTCTGGAGTGAATAGTCATCGTAGAGGTTCTGTCCACGGTAGAGGTCAGCCACGGTCTTGTTGTCGTACCACTTGTCGATGACGGTGTTGTTGTCAACATCACTTGGATGTGAGTATGAGTTGACAGCCATCTCGCGCATACGCTCGAACCACTTGCTTGCGAGAGCATCGTCAGGGAAGAGTCCGAGTGTGGCAGCAAGCACGTCTGCCTCCCATCCGTTCTCCTCAGCCTTAGTATCGCCAGCATAGCCTGTAGGGATGCCACGATAGAGTTCATAGTTACACTCAGCCTTGAGGAGCTTCTCTATGTAGCCCTTCTGGTCTGCCGTGAGCTTATCCCACTGGAAGTATGCTGAGTAAGCCACAGACATAGCCCAGAGGCTTGACTCCCACACAGCATCGCTTGTAGATGTAGAGCCCCAGTAGTTGTTACCTGCGCATACCTTGAGCTTGTTTGCCTTGTGAGTAGAGTAAGCAAAGACGAGTGACTTCATAGCCATATCCTCAAGCTTCTCGTATGTAACGCCCTGTGGGAGCGTTATGCCCTGTGGCTGTGCATACTTGACGAGGAAGGCACACACCATGGAGAGGTCAGCATTAGGGCGCACTCCCCTCTCGTCGTTAGCCATAGTATTCTCACCCTTGAAACAACCGCACTTCTCGTTCTTGCTGTTAGGAGCAGAACATTCCTGGAAGTCGTTGACCATGTAAGTAGAGAAGTCAGCAAGCATCTGGAGGAGGTCACGCTTCATGTCAGCCTCTGGCACGAAGGTATTGTTGATTACTCCCTCTGTGAATGATGTCACGCTGCTCTCATTTGGCTCAGCTGGTTCTGTATAATCGTCGGAGAGACGGAAGAGGCGGAAGTTATCCACGAGGACGCTACCACCTGAACCGCTACCGAAGTCAACCTTGAGACCGAGGTTGAGTGTTGTCTCTTCAGAAAGCTTGAACGTAAGCTTCGTTGTCTCCCACTCACTTGGCATGGATTCCTTGAACGTTAGAGCAACGCTGTTGTCACCTGCCACGAGGTAGGCCGCATGGCTTGACGCCGTGATGCACTTATTGTCAAGCGAAAGTACATAGTTTCCTGCAGGAAGCTTTACACTTTGGAGAAGTGATGCCGTCGATGCGTTCCAAGCGTTACGGATATAGTACATCTGAGTACCGCTGGAAGGTTTGCCAGGAGCACCGAAATTGTTATCGGTAGCTGTTGCGGCAGAAGTCATGATGTCACTCACGCCATAACCGCCAGAGAGTGTCCAGCCCACCACGCTAGTAGCAGTATATGCTCCACGAGTATTGTCCTTGGCAAGCGTTGCAATGTCATCCCTCTCGAATGAAGGGTTCTGGATGTACTTAGCTGTTACCTCACCCTCATCATCGGAATCTTCAAATGTAAAGCCATCGCCCGAAACGGTAGCCTTCTTTCTTCCATCAGTCAATCCCATTACTGCAACTGATGACGAAGCGATAAGCCCCACCACCAACAACGACTTTGTGATAAACGATCTATTCAATTTCATTGGTCAATATTGATTTTTAAGTTGGATAATTCAATTGTCATAACACAGAGAAATCCATAATGAACAATTCAAAATCAGATTTCAAATTCTCATTGGCCACATATCACCATTTGGGTGCCCTAACACCTCAGTTCTTTAACAGCTGTGCACTCTAAATTCCCCGTGTTTTTTGTCTTAATCTACAATTTTTCTGCAAAAATAAGCAAATCATTTCATAAACTATCTTAAAAATTAGAGTTTTCACATCATAAAAGGACACTTTTATTAAATATTGTGGTATCTTTGCGACAAAATAATCAAACAAAACTCTAACATGAATAAATTTTTTTTCACACTGTGCACAGTACTATTACCTCTGTGCGCAAACGCTCAGATAGATGAACTATTTGAACAACCTGAAGCTAAGAAAGAAAAGACACGCGTGAGCATTGAAGAAATCAAAAGCTCATTGGGAGCCCTCCCTACAGAAAACGGTAAGGTAGTGTTCCGATATGCGTGTGATGTTCCCGACATAGGAAAGAACGAGATCTACTCTCTACTCGGTTACTGGGCAGAGAAGCGTTTCGAGCCAGAGGCCAAGCGTGCCACATGGGGTGAGAAGAACTTCTTCAAGAACCTTCCTTACTCCGTAGTACGTCAGGCAAGCAAAGCCGATGGATTCATCAAGTGCCAGGGCGCAGAGGAAATCATCGTTACAAACAAGACATTCGTCAAGAACTGGGCAGAGATCTACTACACTCTCACTCTCAACGTCACAGGCAACCACGTTGATGCTGTAGTGTCAAACATCTACTACATCACCGATGCAGAGGGTGACAGAGCCAAACTCACAGCCGAAGAGTTCATCAGCAACGAGTCAATATCAAATGCTGGCGGTCGCTTCATTCGCAACGCAGCCAAATATCGTGCTGAGACAAGCAAGATGTTCGAACAACTCTTCAGCGAAATAAAGATTGTTGCAAATTCAAAGAAGAAATAAAAGAGCAGACCCTCTCCCCGCCCCTCCCCCTCTATGGGGAGGGTGACTAATGCAATAGCATCACGGAGGGAGTCATAATATTTCCGCAAAACTGCGAAACTTTGAATTTTGAATTTATAATTTTCAATTTACTTCATGGCTACTCAAGAAGAAATGGACAAGATCATTGCTGAGGCCTTGGCAGACAGCAAGAAGCAAAGCAAATGGCACCGTCCAAGCAATAAGGGACTATCGGCAGACAAGATAAGGGAAGCACGCAAGATTCTCAACTTCTTGTTCATGGCACTCTTTGCCGTAGCCCTCGTAATATACTTTGTGTTCCCGGAGCAACGCCCACTCTTCTTTTGCGTTGGCTTTGGTGCAATGGTACTAAAGATTGTGGAGTTCATTCTCCGTTTCATGTTTTAGAATAAATATTCATTTATAAGGAACCCGCCAGCCTTGCTGGCTAAATCAGCATTTTACATTTATTTTAAGGCACGAATTACCATGAATTTGCCACGAATTGTCATAAATATTTAATGACAAATTATCAAGAAAATAATTAATGATAATTCGTGGCCAATTTATGATAATTAATGCTAAAATAATGGTAAGGTTGCTAATTTAGTCGCCACAGACGACGGGTTAAGAAAAAGTTTTTATCTGTTTTTATTGTTTTTATCGTTTTTTCTTCGTCCGCTTCTTAGGAGCGATTTTCTCCACGGAAACTAAAAAACTCAAGAACTTAAAAACTTAAGAACTTAAGAGACAGATGACATTAAAGAAATACATATTATCCACTCTCTTATGCGTTGTGCTCACACCATCCGCGTGGGCACAACGCTCTGTTACAGAACTGGAGTCAAACATGGACACGGACATGGCTCTCCAGAACGATACCACAAGCAAGAAAAAGCCGAAGATTGTACCTAATGACATCAAGGCTTGGGTAATAGACGAGACATACGGCAATATGCGTCACGTGAATGTCGATACACTCATGAACATGTTCTACAACGACAATCTGTCAGAAGGACGCACAGGTCACTTCAACAGTTTGTCCAACCTCGGTTCGCCTCGTCACTCACGTATCTTCTCAGAACGTGGCATCACACCACAGTTCATGTTCACGGAGCCATTTGACCAGTTCTTCGTGACGACTGACCGTTTCCTACACTACGACACCAAATCGCCATACATGAACGTCACCTACACCAACTGCGGCTCAAAGCAGACGGGTGACGACCATGTCAAGGTTATCTACACCAACAACGCAGGCAAACACTTCAACCTTGGCGGCATCTTCGACTACATGTACGGTCAGGGATTCTACTCTAACCAGAGCACATCATTCATGAATGCAAGCGTATGGTCAAGCTACCGAAGTGAGAGATACAACTTCCACTTCTACTATCAGCACAACTTCATGAAGATGGGTGAGAACGGAGGAATAATAGACGAACGTGACATAACCAATCCCGAAGCACAAGCATACAAGTATGCCTCAAACGACATACCCGTATATCTCGACAACACATGGGCAAGACAGGAACATGACGTGCTCTTCTTCAACCAGAACTACCACCTCGGATTCTACAAGGAAGAAATGGTTGACAGCAACCGCATAGAGACATTCGTGCCAGTAACGAAGCTATTCCATACGCTCAAGCTTATGGGTATGCGCCGTTACTACAAATCATATAATGAGACTCCAGGCTATCACTCCTACACATACCTGCCAGGTGACAGTACAAACGACTGGACAAAGTACACAAGCATCCGCAACCATGTGGGCATAACACTTTGCGAAGGCTTCAACAAATGGTCAATATTCGGCATAAGCGCATACATCGGTCATGAGTACCGCCGCTTCATTATCATGGACACCATTCCCGGAGGACGTATCTCTGGCTACGACAGACGTATAGACACTCAGAACAACATATTCGTGGGCGGTCAGCTGTTCAGCGAACAGAACAAATACCTACGCTTCAACGCAAACGCAGAGTTCGGAATCTACGGAGAGGAACTCGGAGCATTTGATATCAACGGTCATGGCGAGATGAACCTGCCGCTGTTCGGTGACACGGCACAACTGGCAGTAAACGCATATATCAAGCGCATCACTCCAAGCTACTACTATGCTCACTATCACGGCAAACATGCATGGTGGGACAAGAGTCTCGACAAGGAATACCGACAGAGAATAGAAGGAGCACTCTCCCTCCCTACCACAAAGACACGCCTTGGTGTAAGTCTTGAGAACATCACCAACTACACCTACTTTGCCAACAACGGAGGATGGATGAGTACCACAGACACAGCAACCAACAATATTGTGTCACTCCAGCACTCAGGCAGCATACAAGTCATGCGTGCAACACTTGAGCAGAATTTCCGTCTCGGCATCCTGCACTTTGACAACGAGATAACATATCAGACAACGTCAAACGAGACAGTCCTCCCACTTCCTAAGTTGTCAACATACCACAATCTCTACATTGACTTCCGCATAGCCAAGGTGCTCCACACTCAGATGGGTGCTGACCTTAAATACTTCACAGAGTATTATGCACCCGACTATTCACCAGTCATCGGTATGTTCACTACGCAACGCGAAAGCAACAAAGTCAAGATAGGCAACTACCCTCTCGTGAGCATATATGCCAACTTCGCCCTGAAGCGCACACGCTTCTACCTCCACTACTATCACGCCAACCAGAGCGATGGTCGCTACTTCTGGGCACCGGGTTACCCAATGAATCCGACAACCCTCCGCTTTGGTCTCAGCTGGAACTTCTTCGACTAAGCTTTTCGCTTTATCGCACGAGGCGTGCGGACGAAGAAAAAACAGGTAAAAACAAAGAAAAACAGATAAAAACATAAACATTCTTTTGGTTTGATTCCTATGAACAGTACAAACTAAAAAGATAATGTTTTCTTATGTTTTTATCTGTTTTTCTTTGTTTTTTCTTCGTCCGCACCTTGGGTGCGATACAACACGACAAGTTAAAGCTTGTAGTTTACCTTAATAACCAGCACACGGAGTTTTTGACTTGTCTCCTTGGTCTTTATCTTTGCCACGTGCCAGTCACATGGGAACATGATGTTGAATGTGCCAGGGATGGACGTGAACTGTTCAAGTCTGTCGGCATCAAACTTATAGTCACAACGGTCCTTGTCCGTATTGAAAGGATTGGCAACAGATGTCTCATGGTCAAGACGGGCAAAGCCTTCTGTACCACGAACGACATACATGAAGTCAATCTTCTTGCGATGACTCTCCGTACCCTTTCCTGCCTTCAGGTCATCCTGACTACACCAGTTCTCGCTATCCTCCACACTCACTACGAGGTCTGTTCCCTCAATAGGAATCCTACCAGCAGGAACGGCAAGGAGGTCATGCGTCTGCAACCAGTTGAAGAGAGCCTTCCACTCCTCAGGATTACGATGATACTGGATATAGAACTCCACAAGATTGACCGTAGGAGCAGGGACAGCCTTGGTAAAGCCATTACGCCACTCCCCTTTATTCACCCACTTCTGTGCCAGCTTCTGTATATCCTTAGGATACTCATTAGTATATGTCTGTGCATTGGCAGCCATGGATGCCACGACCAATGCCAGTGAAACGATTACCTTCTTCATATTGTCGATTATTTTTGATTATTATGCAAATGTAAATATTTTTCTTTAACTTTGCACACGATTGAAAGACAAAACATTCTCAAAAACTAATACACATAACTAAAAAACGATGAAAACAAAAACCTTATCAACTCTTTTCATATCAACTATAATGTTGATGTTTTCTTGTAACAACAACAAGAGCAATCCTTCATCAAATGAACAGACAGACTCCCTGGTACAGGAGACAGATGTCACAGAAAAATGTGACACGACCTACTTCCTATACGACAATTACTATTATGGTGACACGCATCATGAAGCAAGGAAAGATGCTGTCATTATGCTCATACGTTCACAGAAAGAAGTAAAAGGATATTTCTTTGCCCCATACATGCAGTTTGAGGAAATGGGCGAAAGCGGACATTCATGGGGCTATACCGTCTGCAAGATGGAAGATATCACCTATACTGACAAAGAGGATTTTGAGTTAAACTTCTCTGTAAAGCCAGACGTAAACAAATTCTGTAATGTTCCAATAAGCGTGGATTATACATCATTTGAAGATGCCCGCAAGGCTGGTTATCAATTATGGGATGTTACTCCAGAAAACATTGACAGATTAACTCTCAAGACCAAATATAAAGGAGGTAAACTGACAGTCGTATCTTCCTTGTATCCCGAAGAAACAATTTTCCATGAAGACATATACATCGAAAAGAGTAAAGCCGAACTTATCAAAGAATATTTTGACTACAAAATTGTTGATGACGAGATGAGGTCTGCCGTCAAGAACATCTACACATCACACAAGGATGCACTCTACAGCGATGCTTCAATCGACAAATACCTCAGCAAGGACTTCAAGGAGTTCATGACTACGGTACGCACTCAAGCCGACAGTGGCAAACAAATAGAGAATCTTGACAAAATCAAGTACCTCTGGCTTATGTCCGACCATGCCGAAAACGTAAAGTGGAACATCACATATTCATTTGTCGGAAGCAAGACTGACGGATATGTTGATGTAAATGTAACAAACGGTGGAAAGGAACAAAGGGTTCAGTTGATGATGCGCAAAGAGCATGGTGCATGGACTGTTTACAATATCGCTCACGAAATACCAGTAGAAGAAGCCATGAACGATATTGACGTTCTCTACTATTTCAAACGGTACCTCGAAAAAGACATGGGAATCAAATCTGATTATCGTGAGAATCCTTATATCTGATGGCACGAGTTCCAAAGAACATCATCTCATGTTTTTGTAAAAAAGGATTATTTGCTACAGAAAAGACATTTCTTGAATATAATTTGTCTATTTCACAAGAATATTTTACATTTGCAAACATAATAAATTCAAAAGAATAGAAGTATGGATAAGACATATAACATTCCAGATAATGATAACAATATAGTAGCAGAATCTGACGTTGCTTATGCCCCAGCCAAGAATATGCCATTACATTTGGATATTACGCTTGATGAAAATGCTATCATAACAGATATAAAGAAAGCCATCCAAATGATAAAAGGCATTGTGTCTGTAAAAATAAAATCAGATAATGACGTTAACAATAATGTCATCACACCAAGTTTAGCAAAAAAAATAGCAAAAGCACGCGCAGAATATAAAAAAGGGGAAACCATTTCATGCTCTACTCCAGAAGAGTTACAGAGATATCTTGACAGCTTATGAAATTTTATACCATAGAATATACAAAACAAGCAGACAAGACACTACGGAAATGGAAGAAATCAAATCCTGTATTGTTCCGTAAATTGTCTGCTATTTTACTTGAGCTAATGGAACATCCACGAACTGGCTTGGGGCATCCAGAAGCACTAAAGGGAGGAAATGGTATAACATATTCCAGACATATAACAGCTCAAGACAGGATTATATACGACATCTATGATGATTGCATTACGGTTCTCATCATTCAAATGGAAGAACACTATAACGACAAATAACATAAAAAACGCTCATACGACGATGCCGTATGAGCGTTTATCTATACAACCACAAATGATATTTAAGAATTGTCAAGCCATCTTAAACCTTTTCGGATATTCCGTGTCTTAGGAAATACTTATTTAACTTAATACATTAAAACAATTAAACAAATCATGAAAAAACTATTCGTAACAGTCTTTGTTGCTTTGGTATCATGCTGTGCCTTTGCACAAGAGCCACAAATCGGCATGATGCCGGGTATGCCAAAGATTGAATGTGACTTCAACACGTACGTTGCCGCCCCAGAGGGATTTGACAAGGAAACAGCCGGCATTGACCATGGTACAATCGAAGAGGTTGAGTACAAGTCAAAGACAGTCGGTACAACCCGAAAGGCAACAATCTATCTTCCACCTAAGTACGACAAGACGAAGAAGTACCCTGTACTCTACCTCCTCCACGGTATCGGTGGCGACCACAAGGAATGGATGCTTGGCACTCCAAACATCATCTTAGACAACCTCATTGCACAGAAGAAGGCCACACAGATGATTATCGTCATGCCTAACGGTCGTGCCCTTGCTGACGACAGTGCATCAGGCAATATCTTCAGCCCTGAAAAGACTAAGGGATTTGAAATCTTTGAACGTGACCTCATCGACGACCTCATCCCATTCATCGAGGGCAAGTACAGCACATACACAGACCGTGAGCATCGTGCAGTAGCAGGTCTCTCAATGGGTGGTGGACAATCACTCAACTTCGGACTTGGCAACATGGACAAGTTTGCCTACGTAGGCGGTTTCTCTTCTGCACCTAACACTAAGACACCAGAGTTGCTTATCCCAGACGTGGCAAAGACAAAGAAGGAGAACAAGCTCCTCTGGATGGTATGCGGTGGTGCAGACGGACTCATGTACAACAGCGCACGCCTCAAGGCATTCTGCGACAAGAACAGCGTTCCGTGTACCCTCATCCAGTACCCAGAAGGCAAGCACGACTTCGTGGTATGGAAGTACGGTCTCTTCAACTTCTCACAGTTGATATTCAAATAGTACAGGCTATTACGCCACATAGAATTAGACTACCATCGGAATAATCTTTCATGGTAGTCTAATTTATTTTTTGTGGTCATCAAAAATATTTTTCATGGTAGATAAAACATCGTAATTATTATATTCGTAACTTTGCAGTCCAATAAACAAAATACTACAACTTGAACTTTCAAAAAATGGCAGGATATTTAGTAGAAGATCAGAAAAAGATTACATCAACAAGGTTTACTCAGATGAAGGCACAGGGCAAGAAGATTGCCATGTTGACAGCCTACGACTACACTATGGCTCAGATTATTGATGCCGCAGGTGTTGACTCCATCCTCATTGGCGACTCTGCGAGCAACGTGATGGCAGGTAATGACACTACCCTACCTATCACTCTTGACCAGATGATTTACCATGCCCGCAGCGTAGCTCGAGGTGCAAAGCGTGCTTTCATCATCTGCGACATGCCTTTTGGCACATACCAGATAAGCCGTGAGGACGGAATACGTAACGCCGTTCGTCTTATGCAGGAGACTGGCGTGGACTGTCTCAAGCTTGAAGGTGGCGTAGAGATTATCGACACAGTACGTGGCATCATCAACGCAGGTATTCCTGTATGCGGACACCTCGGACTCACTCCACAGAGCGTATATAAGTTCGGCGGTTTCGGTCTCCGTGCCAAGGAAGAGGCAGAGGCAAACAAACTCCTTTCAGATGCTAAATTACTTGAAGAAGCAGGATGTTGTGCCGTAGTACTCGAAAAGATTCCTGCTGAGCTTGCCAACAAGGTGACAGCTGCACTCAATATTCCGACAATAGGTATCGGTGCTGGCAACGGCTGTGACGGTCAGGTACTTGTAGGACAGGACATGCTCGGCATGAACCGTGGATTCAAGCCAAAGTTCCTCCGTCACTTCGCAGATATCTATTCTGCCATCACAGATGGTGTGGGCGACTACGTACGTGCCGTAAAGGATGGCAGCTTCCCTAATGCTGACGAGGCGTACTAAGCCCTTCGGGAGTTAAAAGTTAAAAGTTAAAAATTAAAAGTTAAAAGTTCTTTGCAGGAGTCAAATACCAAGAGATAAAGATTGGCTTTTAATACAACAGGCAACCATATAAAAACAACAATCGCTTAGAGCCGCATGGCTTCTAAGCGATTGTTGTTTATCAGAATCGAAAACCAAGCTTGAAGGTGACTGAATGCCACTTATAATCAACTTTCGCATTTTCTATTTCCCCTGTTCCAAACACAGACAAATCATGTTCATACTCCACCCCCAAGACAAGCTGGGTGATTTCTACGTTCAATCCAAACTGATAGCCCTTATTAAAACGTTTAGCTTCAGGGAACCAACTCTCAGATGACTGAGTATTGCGGTATCCATAACCACCTACCCTTGTATTTCCCATCAAGAAGTATGAGAGATTAAAACCTGCATAAGGTTCGATGGATACGCCCTTACATATTTCGGCAGAATACATCAAACCAAGAGGCAGACGCAACTGAAGGTAAGACGATGCCAAAATAGGAGCGTCGTTTTTTGAATGGCCATATTTGAAATTCAATCCTGCCATAAAATAAAGAGGTGTCTTCTGCGAAAATGGTTGATAAGTGTTTACTCCAGCACCTAAACAATAAAAGCCGGCATCTTCACTATATGGAGTGTTTACGATTGTTCCTGACATGGTTGGGAAACCGCCCTGAAAAAAGAATTCATGCTTCTGTGCAGAAGCACCTGTAAACAAAGCCATTGCAAGGACAAAGGCTGAAAATAGCTTTTTCATTCTTCAAAATAGCTAATATAGTTATTATTGTTTACTCAAATCGGAAGCCAACCTTGAAATCAACAGATGACCACTTTGAGCTAAAATCATGGGAATAATTCGTTAAGTCCTGTTCGTAACATACACCAATTACAAAATTACTAATACAGAAATCCACGCCCACATGACAGCCAAAGGTAAAGTTATTGAGGTCATTCGAAGCTTTCATGTCTGTTGTATAAGAAGAATTACTATACTTTTCATTTGCTGTTATATAATGCACCATAAAAGCAGAAGCATTAAGACCAGCATAAGGTTCAACAGCATTCGCATCGCCCTTTGCATGATTATACAATTTGAGCTTAATGCTCGCAGGAACTTTTATTCTGAAAATATTCTCTGTGCTTCTATCTTCTTTATTCCAGATATAAGATAGCTTACCTCCGACAACTAAGTAAAACCTGTCATCAATAAATGGACGCAAACTATTATATCCTAAAGATAAACCACTAAGGTTATAACTTTCTTTTATAGGACTATTAAAACCTATATTTGTTTTATACGTTACAGCCGAAAAACTTCCAAAAATCTCAGATTTCTGAGCGTTGACATTCTGCATACCTACAAATGCCATGGATAGTAAGAAAAATAGCTTTTTCATTATTATTAGTATTGAGTATTTATGTTCTTGCGGATATTTATTTCTTTATAGAAATAACGACACAAAGGTAAAAAACTTAACAATCATTATTCAAATCTAAATGCCAGCTTTAGACTCATGGATGACCATCTTGAATGGACCTCACTATTGCCATACACATACGATTTGTAATTTGTGAAGTCCTTCTCATAGCCTAAGCCAACAACAAACTTATGGATGTTAAAGTCTACGCCTGTATGCCAACCTACAGACACACGATTTCCATCCGTCCCACTACTATTTTGCGCATAATAGAAAAGATGCAACGTACCAGTAAGACCGGCATAAGGTTCAATCACAAAATGCTCAGAAGCCTTGGCTCTATACTTCAGACTCAATGGGAAGTGAAGCCTTACCCAACCTGCGTCATCTCCGTCTCTCACCCAAGCGAAACCGCCACCCAAAGAAGTCCAAAGTTTCTCATTGGCTGTTAACGGATTAAGATGGTTAAAGCCAAGCGACAAGGAAGAGTAATTCTCAGATTCACTCCTACTTATGTTCGACTCTTTCGCTACTGCCGTAATAGAGCTGACGGCAATGTTTACAAAAAATTCTCTTTCTGCCTGAGCATCAGCATTTGTAATTCCAGCAAATGCCAACAATAATGCCATGTATAGCTTTTTCATTGAATAGTTTTTTAAGAGTTGTTAATCAGGATTATTATTGTTTAATCGATGCAAAGTTATGGAATAATTTCCAATAACGAACACAATAGCTGATATTTTTTTATCCTACAAGTAAGAGATGCTAATAAAATCTCTCTTTTTGTATTCTACAATCATGTTTTTATATACAGATAAAGGATCTAAATGTTTTTATAGGATTTTACAATTCAGTATAGACGAACTACTGACTAAGTACTGACTATGAACTTTAGGACAAAACCAAATGGTCAATGTGCATTTTGGTATTGACGTCAACTACCACGAGAAGCCGTTTTTCTTCATAGGAGTTAACGGACGAATGAATGTTTACGTCATTAACATAGTCAAAGTTGTGTGCAATTAGAGTATCGTCCGTTAACACCTTGTTAACTTCCTGTTGACTACCGAACGGAATGAAATATGCAGGGTAAAACGCAAACTGAAATGTTTCGTGTAATACAACCGTTACGAAAATCTTAATTCTTAAATCTTAACTCTTAATTAACTCTTAAATTCTCTTAATTTCTTTGTCCTTAATTATTAAATATGAATTTTATTGATTACCTTTGCACGATATTTTGTAATTACAACAATAAACTTCAATAACTATAATGGAAAATAGAAGCATTGTTTCGATTGCCGACTACAGCAAGGAGAAGATTCAGAACCTCCTCGACATGGCAACCGAATTCGAGAAGCATCCTAACAGAAGCCTGCTAAAGGGCAAGGTGGTGGCTACGCTCTTCTTTGAGCCTTCCACTCGTACTCGACTTTCTTTCGAAACAGCAGCTAACAGGCTTGGCGCCCGCGTAATCGGTTTTACCGACCCTAAGGTTACGAGTTCGTCAAAGGGCGAGACTCTGAAGGACACTATCAAGATGGTAAGCAACTATGCAGACGTAATCGTGATGCGTCACAAACTTGAAGGTGCTGCCCTCTACGCAAGCGAGGTGACCAACATCCCTATCATCAACGCTGGTGACGGCTCAAACCTCCACCCTTCTCAGACAATGCTCGACCTCTATTCCATTTACAAGACTCAGGGAACACTTGAGAACCTCAACATCTACCTCGTGGGCGACCTCAAGTATGGACGTACGGTCCACAGCCTCCTTATGTCTATGCGCAAGTATAATCCTACCTTCCACTTCATCGCTCCTAAGGAGTTGGAGATGCCAGAAGAGTACAAGCTCTACTGCCAGAAGGAAGGTATCAAGTACATCGAGCAGAGGGACTTCACCGAAGATACTATTGCCGATGCCGATATCCTCTACATGACGCGTGTACAGCGTGAGCGTTTCACCGACCTCATGGAGTATGAGCGCGTGAAGGATGCCTATATCCTCCGTGCCGACATGCTCAGCAAGTGTCGCGAGAACATGAAGATTCTTCATCCTCTGCCACGTGTGAACGAGATTCAGTATGATGTTGACGACAGCAAGCATGCCTACTACTTTGAGCAGGCACAGAATGGTCTCTACGCTCGTGAGGCCCTTATCTGCGACGTCCTCGGCATAACACATGAGGATATCAGGAAGGATAAATAACAGCCCCCTAACCCCCGAAGGGGGCAGCCATCCGGAGTATGACGGATGTATGCATTCGGGGTCAACATATTTTGCCATCCCCCCCCAATATCAGGATGGCCGCCAATGGAGTCCTGAGTTCTAAGTTATGAGTCAGCAAAGCTTTTAACTTTTAATTTTTAACTTTTAACTCTGAAGGCCTGGGGAATTTCTTATGAGTAACAAAGAACAGAAACTCGTGGCTGCTCTTGAGAACGGAACAGTCATCGACCACATACCAACAGACAAGCTCTTCACCATCGCCCAGCTTCTTGAGGTGAGCAAGTGTACAGAGCCAGTACTTATCGGCAACAACCTTGAGAGCAAGATGATGGGCAAGAAGGGACTTATCAAGATAAGCGGTAAGTTCTTCACAGAGGCTGAAATCAGCAAGCTTGCCGTTGTATGCCCTAACATACGTCTCGTAGAGATTCGCAACTATGAGGTTGTGGCAAAGCGACAGATTACTCTTCCTGAGACACTCACGGACATCGTGAAGTGTGCAAACCCTGTCTGCATCACCAACAACGAGCCTATGAAGACAGTATTCTACCTCAAGGGTACTGACACACTCAAGTGCCGCTACTGTGGCAAGGAACAGAAATTGGAAAATATAAAACTTAAATAAAAGGCTGGCCCCCACCCCAACCCTCCCCATAGGGGGAGGGAGTATTGACAGGACAACAGGCACACAAGCCATATTGTCCAAGAGTAATAATGTTTCCGTCAACCCTCACAGAGGGATGGGAAGAGGGGCAGAGTGTTTAAATATTATGAGCAAATTTACAGAACGTGCTAAACTTAACCTTTCACAGGTTAATGAAGATGTACTTAAGGACTGGAACAAAGAAGATGTGTTCCACAAGAGTATTGAGGAACGTGAGGGATGCCCATCCTTCATATTCTTCGAAGGACCTCCATCAGCCAACGGACACCCAGGTATCCACCACGTGATGGGTCGTACAATCAAGGATACATTCCTTCGCTATAAGACAATGCAGGGCTATCAGGTAAAGCGTAAGGCAGGTTGGGACACACACGGTCTCCCTGTTGAGCTTTCTGTTGAGAAGTCACTCGGCATTACAAAGGAAGATATTGGCAAGAAGATTTCAGTTGATGACTACAACAATGCTTGCCGCAAGAACGTGATGATGTACACAGACGAGTGGACACAGCTCACAGACAAGATGGGTTACTGGGTTGACCTCGAGCACCCATACATCACTTACGACAACAAGTATATCGAGACTCTCTGGTATCTCCTCAAGCAGCTCTACAACAAGGGTCTCCTCTACAAGGGATATACTATCCAGCCATACTCTCCAGCTGCAGGTACAGGTCTCTCTTCTCACGAGTTGAACCAGCCGGGTTGCTACCGTGACGTAAAGGACACTACCGTAACAGCTCAGTTCAAGGTGCTCGACGCATGCGAAGGACTCAAGGGCAAGGGTGAGGTTGTCAACTCAGAACTCCTCACTCAGAGCTCAGCACTCCCAACATACATCCTTGCATGGACAACAACACCTTGGACTCTTCCATCCAACACAGCACTCTGTGTTGGTCCTAAGATTGACTATGTTGCTCTCAAGGGCAACAACCCATATACAAACGAAGAGGCTATCTACATCCTTGCCGAGAGCCGTCTCTCTGCTTATTTCCAGGCAGAGATGGATGAGGAAGGCAACGAGAAGCCACTCCAGATTATCTGGCGCGGTAAGGGTACAGACCTCGTAGGTCTCCACTACCAGCAGCTCATGCCATGGGTTAAGCCATGCGACCTTGTTGACGGCAAGGTGGTTGAGAAGTCAGCAGAGGCATTCCGTGTAATCCCTGGTGACTACGTAACAACAGAGGACGGTACAGGTATCGTACATATCGCACCTACATTCGGTGCTGACGATGCCAAGGTTGCCAAGGATGCAGGCATCCCATCACTCTTCGTTATCGACAAGGCAGGCGACACTCGCCCAATGGTTGACTTCACAGGTAAGTACTTCGTGAAAGCAGACATGAACGAGGAGTTCGTGGCAGCATGTGTGAACGAGGCATACTGGAAGCATTCAGGCGACTTCGTCAAGAATGCTTACGACCCTAAGTACAACGTGGACGGCAAGTATGACGAGAAGGCAGCCGCTAAGGACATGGACCTCAACGTCATCCTCTGTCTTGAGATGAAGGAGGAAGGTACTGCCTTCAAGATTGAGAAGCATGTTCACAACTATCCCCACTGCTGGCGTACAGACAAGCCTGTGCTCTACTACCCTCTCGACTCATGGTTCATCAAGTCAACAGCAAAGAAGGACCGTATGTTCGAGCTTAACAAGACAATCAACTGGAAGCCAGAGTCAACAGGCACGGGACGTTTCGGCAAGTGGCTTGAGAACCTCAACGACTGGAACCT
>CAMOVB010000028.1:0-21534 GCA_946626925.1 uncultured Prevotellaceae bacterium | reverse complement strand
AGGATCCACACCAGCATACTCATAGCCACGGAAATACCAAATAGTATGTCCCTTTTCAAATGTAGGCTGCAAATGGTTGTTGAAACCATTTATACCAGTTTCCTTTATACGGTCATACTTTTCATTTACCCCAAGAACCTCATTATAAAGAGTTCCGAAGTTTGCATTAACGCTATAACTGAAATCCTTGTTGATACGGTCTCTCCAGCCAATTTCAAAGTCGATACCAGTATTAAGAACGCTACCAGAGTTTACTGTTGTTTTGTTATATCCAAGTTCTGGATAAGGTTTCAACTCAACAAGAAGGTCATTTGTATTCTTACGATACCAGTCGATACCTATAGACAAACGATCATTTAACAAGCGGGCATCAAGACCAAGGTCAAACTGCTCTGTTGTTTCCCACTTAAGATCTGGGTTTGGAAGTATATCTGAGCCAGCACCCATTGTTACGTCACTACTACCAACAGATGGATGGAAATGATAATATCCGCCTATATTTAGATCTGCCGACCATCTATAATCATTCAAAATAGCATTGTTACCATTACGGCCCCATGAACCACGAATCTTCAAGAATGAGAAGAGTTCTTCGTCAAATGTATTTCTAAAGAATTCCTCCTTACTGATAGTCCATCCTGCAGAAACAGAAGGGAAACTACCCCAACGAGCCGTTTTTGAGAGCTTAGACAAGTCACAACCATCACTACGCCAGTTAAACTGCAAATAATAACGCTCTGCATAGTTATATGACAAACGGCCTAAATATGACAGCTGCGAAAGATCTTCAGGAAGATTGCTTCCCTGAAGGTGACTCCTACCATTATCATTCAGACCATCAATATAATTAAAGAGTTCAGAACCTTCACCACTAAGGATTTCCTTTGTATCTTTTGAACTTAGGCTTGTATTGTCCTTATGAGTTTTTTTGAATGACATGCCAACCATAATTCCGAAATTGTGCTTTTCTGCAAAAGTCTTGTTATAATTGACAAAGTTTTCCCATTGGTACATTAAGTATGCATTAGTTGCAGCAGAGATAGAATTATCATTGCTGAATGCCATAGAAGACAACCAGAAAGGTTTAGACTGGCTATGAGAATTTGACTGGCCAATACGATAGCCCAAACGAGATGTAATAGAAAGTCCCTCAATAGGAGTTAAAACAGCAGACATATGACCTCGCAAAGTGATGCCCTCGCTCTTTGAATTAACACGGTCACGCATTGCAAGAGGGTTTGCCGTTGCATCTTCAATAATCTTAGATGTTCCGTACCAAACAGGATTCTCTTCTGTATAATTTGGAGGAGTCATTACATTACCATGAGTTACAGGGTCTGAATTCCACTGACTCTTCATATTCATACCCATATCATCCTGACTATAAACGTATGGTGCAGTAAGAGGGTCGATAGAAACAACAGAGTTCAGGAATGACTGATAGCCATTTCCGACAGCGACACGACTCCATTTCTCCACATTGTTATCAGAAGAAACTGTCAACCATTTACTTACCTTATAATCTGCATTTAACTGGAAAGAAAGTCTCTTGTAAACATCCTTGTCGCCTTTCACAATACCATCATTATCAACGATACCAAGACTACCCATGAAATGTCCTTTCTGGTTACCACCTTGTACAGTGAGATTGTGCTGATATGCCCATGAATTATCAAAGACCTCATCATACCAGTCTGTATCCTGTCCATTGTAATTCATTGCTTTAAGGGAAGCATCCGTCAAATGACCAAGATACTTGTGGTACTCAATGTAGTCAGCAGCATTAAATATTTCTGCTTTTTTACCCAAGGATTGGTTGATAGCCTTAAAGCTATATGTAACAGAAGGTGCTCCACCCTTGTCTGAACCCTTCTTTGTTGTGATAAGGACAACACCATTTGCGGCACGAACACCATAAATAGCGGCAGAAGCACCATCCTTAAGCACTTCTATATTTTCAATCAATGATGGATCAAGATATTGGATGTTATCAACTTCAACACCATCAACAATAAGCAATGGCTCCAAATGAGCCTCATTACCAGAGTTTGAAGTATAACCACGGACGCGAATGCCCGAGCCTGCTCCAGGAGAACCAGAATTGATAATCTGAATACCAGCTGCCTTACCCTGAAGTACCGATGCAGCATCTGTTGCACTAAGATTCTTGATGTCATCAGCTTTAATTGAAGCAATTGCACCAGTAAGGTCACTCTTCTTTTGAACACCGTAACCGATAACAACAATATCATCAAGGATTGCTGCATCATCCTTAAGTTTAACGATAATGTTGTTTTCTAATGGTTTCACATTCTGAGTTTGGAAACCGATGTAAGAAATAACAAGAGTTCCATTGCTTGGAATGGCAATTGTAAAGTTACCATTCAAGTCCGCAACCACACCATTTGTGGTTGAACCCTTTTCAAATACTGAAGCACCGACCAACGGTTCACCGTCGGAATCAGCAATTACTCTACCCTTGATGGTTCGAGTCTGCGCAAAGGCTGCCGAAACAACCATCATACAAACCGCCATCAGAAACAAAATCTTTGTTTTCATAATTTGGATTCTTGAGTTAGTTAGTTAATTAATAATTAATTTGTTTAACACTGTTTTTTGCTTATCTCATTTTAAGGAATCAAGTAACAATAGGTTTGCATCTACCATAGGGAAATAAACACGTTTAATAGGGAATAAACATGTTGATCTGCAAACTACGTTATCTGTTCTTCCATGTTATTAGTCGGACGGTAGTGTTGATCATTGCATAGAGTGCTTTCATAACTACCAAACAGGGCGGTTTCATACAGGCTAAATCATGTGAATAATTCAATACATCTTTTCAATACATTAAATATCCATTTGATTAGTTTAGGTTTGTTCTGTTTTTCCCATGCAAGCCACATTGTGACAAACATGCCGACTGGATTACTTAATTTTTCTTAAATGTTCACGGCAAAAGTACGGCAAATAAACATTTTGCATTTGCTTTTTTGTTACTTTTTATAGCACGCTTTGTTACATCACGCCCAAAAAGAGCACAAATGTAACAAAAACATATTAACATTCGCTATGATTGTATTTTTGACACTAACGTTAAAAGGAGTTAAAATCTGCGTTTTTCAGCCAACATAATTTAGGTTTTTCTTATCTACATCTTAGGTTAACCATAGGTATCCCTTAGGTTTGCCTTCATTTCCCTTACAAAACGTAGGGACACATAAGGCACACCTAAGGGACACCTAAGAGGAACATTTCCGATTTATGACAAAAAAGGCACTACATCATGCCTATAATGTCAAACGTCTCTCATGCTTTACTTCAAGACTTTCTTGCCATCAACGATAACAACGCCCTTTTCCTTATTAGCACGACGACCATCAAGGAGAACGACATTCCTACTTGAAGACTTGCCTGCCTTCACACCTTTTACGCCATTAACGTCTGGCACACGTCGAAGACTCATATAGTCGATGCTTGGCATCCAATTAGAGGAATTGTAAAGACGAACGACATTATCGCCTGCATTAAGCTCTATGTCAAACGTGTATGTCTTGAAGGTATCCCAATTACCAGAATTGAGAGAAACGGACTTAACCCTCTTTCCGTTTACCTCAAGTACAAGGCTACGATTTTCGCCAGAGACGTAAGCAAGAGTCATCCTGTACTTACCACCTTCCTTAGAATAGACATTACGCCACTGGAGGTCATTGGTTGACTTACGTCCTAACCAACCAGCAACCATTCCGCCAGAAGCATTCTTGTTTGCTTCATAGACAGCCGTCTCAGACGCTGCATTATTAGTAATCTCCTGATAACTGCTGAGATATGCCGTCTCTGCCTCGTAAAGAGTACGTTCAAGACGTTCCTCTGCCTCAACACGAAGAATCTTAGTACCATGCTTTGGAACTGTAATGGATACGTTCGTCGTTACTTCGCCAATGTCACGACGCTTAGTAGCGTCATGAACCTTAGCAATTCCTGCAAGGTCAAGAGATGCAAGGTCAATAGACATTTCCTTCTCCGACTCCGTTGGATTATAGAAAGCAACGGCACGAGTCTTACCATTTCGTTCAATAATATCCTTTACAAGAACATAAGTATCGCCATCATCGTAGGCAGTACGCTTAACAACATACGCTTGAAGACCGAGAGGGTCTTGGTTTATATCAATAAGTTCTCTGTTTCTAAGCAGATTGCGTGCAGTCTCATTGATATCCTTCATATTACATCCAATAAGCAGAGGGCTTGACATAATACACCACATTCCGAAGTGAGTAATATCCTCCTGAGTAGTCATTCCTCTACCAACCTCAAGCATGTCCATGTCGTTGTAATGTCCGTCATAGCAATAGGCAGAAAGATAAAGGTTCTCCTCAATGATACTCTTGACAGAACTCCACCAAGGACCGATGTCACCAGTTGTGCGCCAGCTACAAGCAATGTCATGAGCCCAGTTACCAGGATAAGCCCATCGACAGATATTAAGGCGGACATCCGAACGACCAGTCTTCACGATTGCATTGTGAATAGCCTCATAACGAGCCTTCTCATCCAATTTAAGGCGATCTGAATTATGAATAGGATCACCTCCACAGAAATCCACCTTGATAAAATCAAAGCCACATTCATTAAAATAGAACTCAGCATCCTGCTCGTCATGCTTATATAGTCCTACATTAACGCTAAGCACATCGTTGTTATGGTAGTTGCCACAAGTGTTTGCACCAGCATCACTATAGATTCCTGCCTTAAGGCCTTTTGAGTGTATATAATCAGCCACAACCTTCAATCCATTTGGGAAACGCTGCGGATGAATGATAAGCTTACCATCTTCCGTTCGACCGCCAAAGAAGCCATCGTCAATATTGATGTACTTATAACCAACGTTGAAGAATCCTTTACTGACCATGGCGTCAGCCTGTCCCTTGATAATGTTTTCGCTGATATTAACTCCAAATGTGTTCCATGAACTCCATCCCATTGTAGGTGGCTCAAATTTAGGCTGTGCTGAACACAAAGCACCATAAAGCATAAATGCGATTAGAAAAGTTTTCTTCATAATAGTATATAATAGTTTAGATAAAGTTTTTCTTTCCATGGTCTATATACCATCAAGGCGTAGGCGACAAGTCGCCTACGCTATATGATAGAACATTAATGTATTTCCGTTAATTACCAGAGAGAGCCGAAGTCACCTCCACGCTGACGAGCACCGAACTCATCATCCTCGCCTATTTCTGGAGTATTGTCGCTTGGAGCATCAAAACTACCAGTATCAATAGCCTGGCCTGGTGACGTACAAACCATAGAGGCAATCTCTACAGAAGTAACCTTAACGTCAGGGATAACATAACACTTTTTCATATTAGTCAGATAGAATTATTTATTTACTACTATTTTCTTACCGTTCACAACGTAAACACCAGGATTTACATCCTTAACCATTGTTCCGTTAACCTTGCCGTCATAGAGAACAACACCATTAACAGAAGCAATGACAACATTTGCATCAGAAGCAACAACTCTGATAGCTCCTGACTCAGCTGTTACGCTGAAGATTGTCTCTGCGATGTCAACACCTGTTGTGAAGTCGTCTGAGATGAAACGAACCTTTGCCTGTGAAGCAGAACTTGTGTTGCAAACAAAGAAGCTTGAGAATGGTTTGAAAGAAGCACCGTTAGCCTTCTTCAAAACACCGTCAGTTGCGAAACCATACAAGTTATAGTTTGTTGCCTCATTATTTGTAACAGTCTGATAAGAGCCAGACATTGTCCATCCATTGCTGAATGTGCTCTGTACATCTGTTGCATGAATCTCAACATTTGTTGCGCTTACAGTCTGGTCAGCAACTCCATCCTTCTTACATACGATGAATGGGATGTTTGCAGGAACAGTTGTGACTGTATTGTCCAGAACAATAGTTCCTTCACTGTACTCGCTGAATGTTGCAAACTTAACATTGCTGTTAGAATAGTCAAATGGTAAAACAAAACCAAGAATCTTGTCTGAGATTGTTGCATTGACTGTCACATTCTCAGCTATGAACTGATATGGTGTTGCAAAAGAATAACCTGTAGCACGAGTCAAAGTGAGGTTTCTGCATGAACGAGTGTTACCAGACTTTGTCACAATGTTGTTACCGTATGCAGTCACACCCTCAGGCAAGAACAACAAGCAGTTACCATTGATTGTTGACATCTCGACATATCCGAGATCACCATCAATCTTGCAATCAGACAAATCAACATAACACAAATCGTTATTACCAGCAAGGCTTGCGAGATATGTCTTTACGTCACTTGCAGAATAAACGTTATACTTCTTACCTGCAGCTGCACTTATATATGCTGAGCCGTTGCTCTTCTTTGATTCCTTAATATATACTTCAGGAACATCTATTGTCTGCTTAGAACCAGGAGTGAAACTTGTCACAACCTTAAGTGAGTTAACATCAGCACTCTCTCCAGATGTCCAAGGAACAAGATTTGTCTCGTTGCAGACCAAACTTCCATTAGTTGAAGTCAGCTTCACACCCTTTGCAGTTGGATACATTGCATTCGCAGCAATTTTAGTTACAGATGCAGGAAGAGTCTTTGTACCTATATCCTCTGTAATACCAAGCACTGTAGTCTGGTTCTTGTTGCAAAGAATATCTCCACCCAAAGCAGAAGAATATGTCTGGTTGCTTGCATCAACATCAAAATTTACGATTGTCTTAGCACTTAAATTCTGCTTGATAGAATTTATAGAAGAACCAACCATTAAATTAACGAACTTTTCATTGCCTGCTAATGCATTCGCAGGAATTTCTGTCACACTGAACTGCTTCGTATCATTAACATATTCTGCTTTAAAGTATTTGTTTCTACCATAATTTGACACAGAAAATGAATAAACTGGTTTATAGACAATTTCGCCTCCTTCCTCTTCCTGAGAATAAAATAATTCGTTAAGATATTTTTCCTTAGAAATTGGATAACCAATATAATCATATTCCACGTCCGAAGGAATTTCAGAGCCACGCACAAAGACTAAACCCTGCGACTCATTTTGTTCCTCAGCCTTTTTAGCGATATTATAGCCAAACCAATATTGTCTATATGAATCATACACTTCCCAATGATCGTCACAATCATCAGCATCAAAAGCCACAGTACTCACTGGAAGAGTAGCCAAATTAGATGAAAAATCGCCAAAAAACAAACTTGCTTTATCATCGACGCTTACGAACTTAGGATTATACGTCAAAACTCTACCAGACACTGTCAAAGTGCCATTGCCACCAAATTCAATATAATACGCACCATCGTCATCTTCAATGTCTCTTACTTTAGCTTGAAATCCATCAGACAAAGTCAAAGTACCCATTTGCGTCCATGTAAAAACATTTGGATCATAGGAATAATTAACATTCATATAATTGACAGATGTCTGTGCATAAGCAGATGATGAGAGTAGCAAAGCGAACAACGTGCTGAATATGTTATATCTTTTCATAAATCATCTTTTAAATTACGCAAAATAGCAAATGCAAATATGGTTTTATGAAAAACGCACATTTGCAAATGCTTTTTTCATGTAAGTAGAACGAATAAAATTAAAGTTCCATAAGATTAGAGCCTTTTCTTAGTCTTGCCTCTCCTTCGTCGCCACCCTGACTTGGCGTTGGACCATCAATTGGCTTATCTGGTACTGGATTAGCGCCAGAACCAACAAGAAGATTTGCTCTTAAAAGACCTGCTCTACTGTAACTTTCAGGAATCTGATATTTTTTCTTCATAGCTATATAATATTTTTTCACCATGGCAACTTTACAGTTGTACCCTGATAATGTTTATACTACTTTTTGCTTAATATTTAACCTAATTCATTTGGATTGAATCCAAAATTATTGCAAAAGTATGTAATAGTTTTTAAACACACAACAAATTACGGCACACGAGCATCAATTTATAACATTTTTAACATTTTTTTACACTTAAAACACAAGAAACAGTCTAATTGAATTACACGCAAAGCAATTCTGTGTGCGTACAAACCATAGAACTCCTCACCCACTTTTTGCGCAAAACAATACCAACTAAAAAAGTCATAGGGTGACTTCAACAGCCACCCTAATCCTTTTTAGTAGTATCTCTCGGTAAAGACACACTAAAAACATCGTATCAAAAAATATTTATCTTACGTATATCTTCTTTGTGCCATTAGTTGTCTTTACGAGATTGAGTCCCTTCTGGAGCTCACTTATCTGCTTGCCATCAGCTGTGAAGATTGCGAGCACCTCTGGCTCTGCATCATCAAAGTCAATTGTCTCAACAGCTGTTGCGTCGTTGTCAAAGAGTTCTGACTCATCATCAATAACCCTGAAAGCTAAAGAACGAGGTCTTGCGCTACTACTTGAAGCGTTAGGAACGATATATGCTCTATAAGACTTGATTTTACATGTACCACTTCCTGTAAGATAAGAGAAGCCATTGTTCTTAATATAATAGCCATCAGAAATCATTGTTTTCTTCAAAGTACCGCAGAAATCAAAATCAACATGAGACCTTGTCATACCATCATAAGTATAGATACTATCTGTATCAAATTTTTCAGTTGTAAGAAGCGCATTCTTTGCATTAACAACCAAATTCTTACTCTTGCAATAGAATATTACAGGCTGACCTGCAGGCACTTCCTCATTAGGATTAACGAGCATAAGTGTGATAGGATCACTTGACTTGTTGAAAGAGCCCTCCTCAATGCGATATACAGAAAAGTTCTGCCCCTTTGGAGTGTAAGCAAATGGAAGACACAATGTACCCCAGTTCTTTCCATTCATATCACGGATATATGTTACGTCCCTTGCATAAACATTTTTGTTAAAATAAGGATACGCAGAATCAGCTTTATAATCAGGAGCGGTTTCATCGATTGTAACTTCATCTTTGAAGAGACCATAGACAACCTCTACGCTCTGTATATTCAATATTGCACTCAATTTTGCAGTTATAGTAATATAGCTGATACTGCTAAAGCCATCTTCAACTTCAAAATTATAGTCATCTATATCAGCAAACAACTCATCCTCTGGATCCAGCGCATTACTTTCAACGTTAGTAACTTCCAAACCTGCAGATCCAATTGTTGCTGTACCACCAACAGAAGTACCAGCTAAATTAAAGCGAACCTTCTTGATATACAAACCAGATGTAGAAGACGACAACATTTCACAACTTATTGTAACATATTTATCCGAATTCGCTTTACCCTGCAAAGCCAAATACTCGCCTGCCCACTTTACACCCTTGTTTGTTCTATTGCTACTATAGCCCGGAACATCAAACGTAAGAGATATGTCACCTTTTGTAAATGTCTTACTTGGAACACCCTTTGATTCGCTATCATTGAATTTGCTTAAATCAGTTGCGTCAAACACAACTGTCTGTGCGTTAGTAAAACCGATAAATACAAATAACGCAATGATAAATGATACGACCTTTTTCATAATTCAAAAATTTTCCCGATTAATAAATTTGTTCACTACTCATTTCTTAGACTATAATAATAGCCCTTAACTAAAAATAAAACTAAATCTTAAAATTGGCTTGTTCTATAACTTAACTACTTAGATGAATAATAATATAGGTATATCCTTACGAATGCTTAAAGACGATTCCTGTTCACTGATTACTGCTCTTCACGTTTCAAACATATATATAATATACCATGCGTGCCTCGCAAAAACGAGTCATTAATCTTCTTTTTGGCATCCAAAGTAATTAAATAAAACTTACCTTAAGAATGTTCTAAATTTGTTACTTTCTTTTCTTTTTCTTTAATTGTTCGATGCAAATGTATGGAGTATTTTTCATTCCACCAAATGTTTTTTAAAGAAATTTACAGATATTTTTAAATATCTTATCGTACCACACAAAACCAACAAGTTACAAAAGTGTGCAACCCAGCTTTTGCTAAGTCGAGTTTACAAAAACAGCCCTTTCAGCATCAAGAATATCAAACATTTAAGGCACAAAATTGAAGTGTATATTTGACACAAATTGCGCAGTATTGCGCAGCGAAGCGGGTGAGTGTGCAAAAAAACAAAAAAAAAAAAAAACGAAACACAGAGGACACAAAGAGCACAGAAAGACCCTCACCCCAGCCCTCCCCCTCTATGGGGAGGGAGTAGATTACTCTGAACGATAAAATAACGAACAATCTAACCAACATCCTCCCCATAGAGGCGAATGAGGGCGCAGAAGAGAGACTAAATGTCTCTCTGTCCCGAAATGAGGGGAGAGCAGTGCTCTGCTCGACGGAGGTCAAAGAGGTGTCCGAAGGGCGGAGAGGGTCTTCTCTCCGTGCCCTCAATGGAGCACATGCGACCTCTGAGAACTCTAAACAAATCAGAGTATTAAGAAAAAAAACTCTGTGCTCTCCGTGGCTCCGTGGGGGTATAAAATTCAACCGTACAGGTCGAAAAAAAAAAAATGAAACACAGAGGGCACAAAGACACACAAATAGGGAAAAGTTCGGGTCTCTTTGTTCCTGACGGAACAAAGAGACCCGAATAGTCACGACACCAAGCCAAGAACGACTTGGAGAGATCACTATAACACTTAGTTGTTAAATACTGGACGTACTGGAAGACCCCTGAAACGCTCGCAACTGCTGACCATTACTTGCGAGTCATTCATAAAGAGGCAATAGCATGCAGTAGAAATAACCGTGTTGATTGAAGAAGACCACACTGTGCCTTCATTACCAAGGCCAGGATTAGAGCCACTATACTTACATCCAGAGAAACGGAAGAAGATATGTGCATCATTAAGTGTATATTCAGAGCTCTTATCTTGCCAACGGCCAACAACGACACCCTTATCCGCATCGGTCTTAGCCTTGAAAGCAACAAAGCCAGTACGCTTCGTACCATTATAATTATAGTAATATACCCAATAGCAGTTATCTACAAGTTCCTTAATGTCTTCCCTTGTTGGCATACGCCACTTACCACCCCAGTTGACATGGGCAGCATCGTCACAAGGTTCAAGTGTCTCACGCTTGTCAATTGATCCGCACTCTTCACGGAAATTATACTTGACAATCATATTGCCTGCTCCACCCCACTGGTAATAATCCCAATCGTAGGTTGGCTTTTCCGCTTTATTCTTTACAAGTTCAACGTAGAGGGAATTTCTCTTTCCCTTCCATGATGGGTCGTAGTCCCTCATTAAGTCCTTATCGCCTATAGACGCATCAAGTTCTGCATCCTTAACGTTACTTGCCTTTGAGCCAGACACCTCACCCCATGCGAAATAACGTCCATGATATTCCGCAGCATACTTACGACGGAAAACAGCCTTCTTTGTACCATCTTCGAGGTGGATGGTGTCGTAATCCACAAATCCACGATTGTTGTAAACAACAGAATAGGCATCGACATTGTACTGTGCCCACTTTGTTCCAGAAGGGAGACCGAGGTCAACGTATGCATGGCCGCCCTCTTCACCTGTCTTAGGGAGAGTCTCTACAACTTCAACAAACTCTTCCTCCTCATCCTCCTGACAAGATACAGCAAAGAGAGAGAGGCAAGCAAATGTCATAAACTTAGCAAATGATATGATATTCTTCATTGTCTTTTAATATAGTACTACCTTATATAATATATATTATACGAATTACGATCGTAAGATCCCGTTCACTATTTTTTCTGTGCAAATATAGCACTTTTAGCCCTATCAGTCAAACTAATGGATATAATAATTATCCAAATGCACAATTTTAGTCTATTTCGATATGTCTCTGGACGATTTTTTTTGTCTAATAAATATAAATGTCGTAATTTTGCACCGTGAATGAACAAGAGATTTGTACAAGATAATGTTTTAATAGAACAAGAAAAAAATTATGAAGATTTTTAGGGGATTTTTAGCATTGGCTGCTACTGCAGCAGCATTTACCATGTCATCATGTATGGACAACAGTATTCCTTCAGTTTCTTTAACAAGCAACCTCGTCAAGAATGAGACTGCAACAGTTAAATTAGGAACAATAACTCAATCCGACAATTACACATTTACAATAAAGGCAAGTACAAAAGTAAACCTTTACGTTGACGGAGCACGAGTTGCAGTAGCAAATTCCTACAAGGGTGAAAAGAAGAAAAATTCAGAGATAACAATCAAGGCAGATGCCGTATCAGAAGAATATTCAAATGTAGAAGTTACTAAAAAGGTTAAGATGGATGCCAACGGCAAAGTAATCTACATAGACATTCCAAAGATTGCGAAGGGCACTAAGACAATCATAGCATCAGAAGCTAAGGCTAAGGCAGAAGCAAATGGAAGCGTTGCTATTGACAACTCTACAACAAACCAGAAACTTTCATACTCTGCAGCAACAAAGGCAAACATCGTACTTTCAAAGAGCGCTGTCAGCAATATTGCAGACGACAAGACTCTCTCTATTGACGTAGAGAATGCAAGCACAGCCAACATCGAGCAAGTTCTCAGTACAGAGGGTGTTGAGGAAGACTTTGACGTGATGGTTATCAAAAGTGCCACAAAGAAAGTTTCACTCGGTGAGAGTGCAAAAGTGACTGTAAACAACAGCAACTTTGAGAAGGGAATGATCTTCAAGTGTTCAAACAAGAACGAAGAGATGGTCGTAAAGGAGGATGCAAAAATTTCATTTGACGTCAACGAATTGAACGACTATACTATCAGTTGCCACGCTATCGTAATGCTTGACAGTATTTCAGATGCCGTTCCTCTCGAAGGTCGTTTCACAGTTCCAGCAACTAAACCTGACGTCACATATAACACAAGATCAGGTTATACTTGTGAATACAACTCAAACGAGTTTATCACAAAGTATCTCAACGCCAAGTTCGGAGCATATACTGAAAACGGTACTCAGACTGTCAAAATCGTCACAGACCAGAAGGTAAGCGTACCATACAAGATTACTCAGAAGCTCTACCACTACACCGTTAAGTTCGGTGAAATCTCTATAAAGGTTAAGGTTTACGGAGAAGACGAGCTTGAAATCATTACAGACAAGGCAGAGAAGTACAACATACCTACAGCAATCTAAATAAATGTATAATCAAAAAAAAGAGAAGGTTTCGCGTTGAAACCTTCTCTTTTTTTTGATTATACATTTAATAATTAGGAATGTGGAATTAGAAATGATGAATTAAGAGTTTGTACGCTGATTATCTGCGTACAGAGTAAAATACATTTTTCACTATTCACTTTTCACTTCTGCGAATGACTATTCATTCCTAATTCCTCATTCCTAATTTCCACTGTGTATCGTCACTTCAGTTCCCTTTAGCAGAGGGCTTGTGAAGTGTACCTTTATTTCGCCTGTGCCTGTTGCCTTGACGTATGTGAGGAGCTGACCGTTGTGTACTCGCTGACGGTTGTCACGGTAGTTTCCCATATCCGTATTGTCGCTTCCTTCCATACCGAGGAGACGACCAGCTCCTGTGACGTTGCAGGTGATGTTGTTATCTGCAAGGCGGACGAGAATACCGTTCTCATCCTTCACCTGTACAGTGATATGGATGATGCTTCCCTTACCCTCTACGGTTGCTCGGTCGGCTTCGGCGACAATCTGATAAGGTCTGCCACTTGTGGCAATGGAATATGTACTTTCCACCTTACCATCCTTGCTCAGTCCCTCACACACGAGTGTGCCTGGCTCGTAATCTATATCCCAGTATATAACGCCGTTACTGTCATCTCGTGGCTTAATTTCGCCCACCACTTTACCATTAAGAAGAAGGCGTGCCTGAGGAGAGTTCGTGTAGCAAACAGTTCTCACTTTGTCGCCCAGTTCATAGTTCCACGTATCAAGAGCCTCCGTACTAACAGGGATGTTCACCCCTCTGCGCCTTGCACCCCTACTATGGGCAGGATATGTACCAATATAGGTCACAGGCTTGGTACTCCAAAGTGAAGCACGGAACCATCCACGTGGTTTCTTGAAACTACCGAAGTCAAGAAGTCCCGTATTCAGTCCTCGTGAAGGCCACCTACCGCTCTCACCAAGATAGTCAGTACCTGTCCAGATGAACTGGCCGAAGATGTGCTTCTTGTCCCTCACATCCTTCCAACTGTCGTAACCCACGCCAGTCTCACTTCCGTAGATGATGCGTTTAGGATATAGACGGTGATCTTCATCATAGCGCTTCTCGGTGTAGTTGTAACCCACCACGTCAATTGCCTCTGGATATTCCGTCTGATTACTCATAACCACTCCCGCAAGTGCGCCTGTAACAGGACGAGACGTGTCAATGCTTCTCACTACAGCTGCAAGTCTCTTGGCTATCTTGCCTATACGCTCAGCATTTGGCGCATCCTTCTTGTAGCCTCCGAACATTGGCTGGTTGATGGCTGCATTATTACCATCGAGTACAGGATGAGAGTATGGATCATTAGGATAATCGACTTCGTTTCCAATACTCCAGAGGAATACACATGGATGGTTACGGTCACGTCGAACCATATCTGCCACGTCACGGTCAATCCACTCCTCAAAGAAGTCGAACGTGCCGAAGAAGGCAGGTTTGCCTACGTTCCATCCTTCTATCCACTTACGCTTAGGGAACTCCCACTCATCGCTTGCCTCGTCCATGACGAGCAATCCGAGTTCATCACACAAGTCATACACGTCCGGTGACTGTGGGTTGTGGCTCATACGTATAGCATTTGCACCCATGTCCTTAAGATTGACAAGTCGTCTGCGCCACACATCTTTTGGAACTACAGCTCCAAGCACACCTGCATCGTGGTGAAGACACACACCCTTCACCTTGGTGTTCACGCCATTGAGGAAGAATCCGTTGTTGGCATCAAAGCGGAGAGTCCTAAGACCCACCTTGCAGTCAGCATGGTCTATCTCCTTGTCACCTTCAAGAAGAGTTGTGTTGAGAGTATAGAGATAAGGCGACTCGATACCCCACATCTGTGGCTTGTTAACCTTTAGCGATGTTGTCACCTTACCATCAGCACATTTCTTGCTTGCCTTAGCAACCACATTGCCTTTATCATCCATCAATTTAGCGACAACCATGAGATCACCCCTTGCATACATTGCGCCTTCGACGTTCATTTCCACATCGACTGTAGCAGACGACTTGGTGATGTTCCTTGCCTGCCAACCAAGTCCCCATTGACCGAAGTGCGTCTTGCCCGAACTGACAATCCACACATCACGATATATTCCACTACCTGTGTACCAACGGCTGTCAGCCAGCTGACTGTGATCCACACGTACGAGCAGTTCATTGTCGCCTTCACTAAGGTAAGGCGTCATGTCGTACATAAAACTTGCGAATCCATTAGGACGGTAGCCTAACTTGTGACCGTTGAGATAAACAGTTGAACGGCAATAGACACCCTCGAAGTAGATGAAGTGCAAGTCATCTTTGTCTGTAAGCTTGAATGTCTTACGATACCAGCCTATACCTCCTGGCAGATAACCCTGACAACTGGCAAGCGAAGGGCTCAGTTGTCCCTCAATGCTCCAGTCGTGAGGCAGATTAATCTTTCTTGTAATCTGCGGATTAGAGAATGCAAGACTATCGTCACCGAGAAAGAACTGCCAATTATCATTGAATTTCTGTGCTGAGCCAAATGACACCTGTGCGTATGAACACATTGTCATTACAATCGCGAATAGTATAAATAAGATTCCTCTTTTCATACCTGTAACGGCGAGTTTGAAATTATTATTTGTGTTAGTATAATAGATCACTTTCCATTTGATATCCTCTGTAAGAAATAGTTTAATTTGAGCGGAATTGAACTTTTAACCGGATTGCCATGTGATGATAAAAAATTAAAGAGGCTTTACCTCAATATCATATAATTTACCTATCTTTGCACAAAATTAATAATAAAACAACGAAAAGATTATGGATATTGAAAAGCCAGAAGAGGTAAAGGAGTCAGTAAGCTTCGTAGAAGAGATACTGAAGAGTGACTTGGCAGAAGGAAAGAATGGTGGAAGAGTACAGACACGTTTCCCACCTGAGCCAAACGGCTATCTGCACATCGGACATGCCAAGGCCATCGCTATCGACTTCGGATTGGCAAAGAAATATAACGGTGTCTGCAACCTTCGTCTTGACGACACCAACCCTCAGAAGGAGGACATTGAATACGTCAATGCCATCAAGCGTGATATTGAGTGGCTTGGATTCAAGTGGGGCAACATATACTATGCTTCCGACTATTTCCAGAAGCTCTGGGACCTTGCCGTAGAACTCATCAAGCGTGGTAAGGCATACGTTGACGAGCAGACAGCAGAGGAGATTGCCAAGCAGAAGGGAACACCTACACAGCCAGGTATAGAGTCACCTTATCGCAACCGCCCTGTCGAAGAGAGTCTCCGTCTCTTTGAGGAGATGAACTCAGGTAACATGGAACCAGGCAAGATGGTTCTCCGTGCAAAGATTGACATGGCAAGTGACAACATGCACTTCCGTGACCCTATCATGTACCGTGTGCTCAATATGCCTCACTGGCGTACAGGCAACAAGTGGAACGCATACCCTATGTATGACTACACTCATGGTCAGTGTGACTACTGGGAGGGCGTTACTCACTCATGGTGTACACTTGAGTTCGTGAGCCACCGTCCACTCTACGACTTGTTCGTTGACTGGGCAAAGGAGGTTGCAGGTGACGACAAACCACTTGACGACAATCGTCCTCGTCAGACAGAGTTCAACAAGCTCAACCTCACACACATCCTGCTCTCAAAGCGTAACCTCCTCATCCTTGTGAAGGAAGGTGTCGTAAATGGATGGGATGACCCACGTATGCCTACAATCAGCGGTTTCCGTCGTCGAGGCTACAGTCCAGAGTCAATCATCAACTTCATCGACAAGATTGGTTACACTAAGTTTGATGCACTCAACCAGATGTCACTCTTTGAGAGTGCCGTGCGTGACGACCTCAACAAGCGTGCACAGCGAGTTAGTGCCGTACTTGACCCAATAAAGCTCGTGCTCACCAACATCCCAGAGGATGCTGTCGAGGAATACGAGGCTGTCAACAACCCAGAGAACCCAGAGGACGGTACTCACACTATCGAGTTCAGCCGTGAGCTTTGGATTGAGCGTGACGACTTCATGGAGGATGCTCCTAAGAAGTTCTTCCGTCTCGGTCCTGGCAAGGAGGTACGTCTCAAGAATTCATACATCGTACGTTGTCCTGAAGAGAACTGCTGCAAGAAGGATGCCGACGGCAACATCATCGAGGTGTATGCAGAGGTAATACCAGAGACAAAGACTGGTGAGGCAAATGCAGACATGAAGATAAAGGGTAAGACTATTCACTGGGTAAGTTGCAAGCATTGCCTTGAAGCTGAGGTACGCAACTACGACCGTCTATGGATGGTGGAGAACCCACGTGACGAGGTTGCCAACTACAGCAAGGAGCAGGGCAAGGAGCGTATCGACATTGATGATATGCGTAAGTTCCTCAATCCTGCAAGCCTCGAAATCAAGAAGGCTTACGTGGAGAAGTGGCTCAAGAATGCAAAGCCACTCGACTATCTGCAGTTCCAGCGTATCGGCTACTACAATGTAGATACAGACTCTACACCAGAGCACCTTGTCTTCAACCGTACAGTAGGACTCAAGGACACTTGGGCTAAGATAAACAAGTAAGGGCTACCAGAAGTTAAGAATTCAACTTTAGCTTTTGTAGAAGTTATGCTTTCAAGAAGTTAAGAAGTTATGACGAAAGCTTGTTAATGAGTAATGAGCAATGTGTAATGAGTAAGACGGTGCTTGTCATTTCTCATTCCTAATTCCTCATTAAGAATCGTCTTAACTTCTTAATTTCATTGTTTTTGTTCGACAAGATTTTTGTGTGGGTATTTTTTTTACCACGAATTACACTAATTTACACTAAAGTTGTAGTTCATGGATGTTTTCATTACACGAAGAATTGCTTGTGCAATTACGAATAACACGAATCATTTTACTCCATTAATCCACTGGACAGCATTGGCTTCGCCGAGCTAAAGGTTCGTGATATTCGCAGACAACACGAGTTGTCTTAGTGTAATTAAATTACCAAGAGGACTTGAAAGTTCGTGTCCATTCGTGTAATTGGCTACGCCGAGCTAAAGGTTCGTGGTTAGAAAAAAATCATTGTCCACAAGAATTCTTGTAGAACCATTATTCTTAACTCCTCACAACAATAAACCATAGTGATAGAAGAATGAAAGATGATTATTTCGAGTCAGATGATTTCCGAGAGATACTGAACAACTACGAAGAGTCGAGGAGAAATGGCTACCCAAGCTACCTTGACGAGGACGACTATGCAGATCTCTCAGACTTCTACATGAACAACAACAAGCCAATGGATGCCATGACGTGTGCAGAGGAAGGTCTGAGCAACCATCCCGACAGCGTACTGTTGCAATCCGTCAAAAGCGGCTTGCTCATCTTTTATCATCGTTACCAAGAAGCAAGAGACTTACTCAACACAATTCCACAGGAGTGTTCCAACCTTGACGTGTTCTACCAACGTGCCCAACTCATCTATGCACTTGATGGGGACGCTGACACGGCAGAGGAGCTGTTCCGAGAATGGATTGAGCTGCAAAAGAAGGAAGAGAAAAAAAACAATGAGAATGATGACGAGTACATCCGTGAGTCATTCATCCACGTCATCACTTCATTTGTTGAACTGACAGAGAACCGTCAGTATGACGAGGAACTTGTCAAGCGATGGGTAGAGGAATATCTTGTTACATTCCCTAATATCGGCCGTTCAAGTTCCGACACTGTCCTTTCGGAGATAGTACGTGAGGAACATCTCTATGACATGGTGGAGAAGGTGTATCTCAAGATACTTGAGAACGACCCTTACAATAACATGGGTTACACCATCCTTGCCACAGCACAGAATGCACTCGGCAAGATTGAAGAGTCAATAGAGTCATGCAACTTCGCACTTGCAATCGATTCGCGCGACTGGGAAGCAAAGGCAGTACTTGCCCACAACCACTTTGTACGAGGCAATCACGAGGAAGCGTTACGGCTTATAGAGGAAGTTTCAAACGAGCTTGGCGACAACTCACAAAGCCTCCTTTACAGCAAATGTCTCATCCTCTGCGACAGGATAGAGGAAGGATACCAGCAACTGAAAAATGCCGTGGAATATGCCCAGCAGTTCAGGAACACGATACCTGACTTCTACACTGAGCTCTTCTGCGAGATAGCAGACATCTACCTGATGTGCGAGCATGACGACGAGGCACTCGCTGCCATCGACAAGGTACTTGAAATCATCCCTGACGACCCGCACTACCTTATAGAAAAGGGTATCATCCTTGCGCACAATGACAGAGACCCAGAACTTGCAGACGTATATATACGTGAGAGCATAGAGATTGCAGAAGACAAGATAGACGCTGCATTAGGCGCAGCCGTCCGCTTGCTCTTCACCAACTCACTTGACAAGGCACTTATCTACCTTGACGAAGCAGAGTCATACGATGCAAAGTATCAGGACGACAAATACCGCAAGAGCGTCATTCCGGCATACCGTTCACTCATATACTACAAGAAGAAACTGCTCGAAGAGTTCCTCACTTCCCTCCACGAAGCATGTGAGGTATGCCCGGACATGGTAGGCAACCTTTTTGCGGATCAGATTCCGTCGAACATACCGCCAGAGCGTTTCTACGATTACCTTCTGTCAAAGGTCAACGATATTCTCAAAAACAAAGAAAACAATAAAGAATAGTCGTTCTTCTCCGAATACTTAACAAAAACAGGCACCATACTTAGAATATTAACGACAAAGCGCGATTACCACATAACGGCAATCACGCTTTGTCATTTCTATACATTTATTCCCCTTGCAAAGCTCCGATATCCACGCTGCCAGCTTTACGTTCAGTTCCAAACATATCATTTGGCAGGGCAGTTATGTATGCGTTAGAAGCTTTGCCACATGCGTATGAGAGGCTGTCAAGGTGATAGTCAAACATGAAGGCATGAGTGTCTATGTTCTTGAAATGCTTCTTGCGGTTGATATCGCCGTTGATGTCATCAATGATGCAATCAACAAAGTATTCGCCTGCACCTATAGTATCCGTCGTAACAAGGCAGTTGTAGAAGATTAGGTCAAACAAGGCTTCATCTTTTGCCACCTCATTATTTCCCTTGAAACGACTGGCAAACACCTCATCCTTGGCAAAACCCGTGACGATGGAATTATCCATGTGGAAAGTCAATGCGCATGGGTCGAGTTCCTTAACATTGGCAATACGAAGCGCATTACCTTCACTGTATGTACCCAACGCATAGAACTGTGCTATGGTACAATGTACGAAGTCATATTCACCACCAGTCACATTCACACAATCATAACGTGCATTACTGATGATGCTGTTACGAGCGTCAATCTTGCAATTCTCAGCCCATAGTCCAAAACCACTCACGTTCGTTATGATGCTGTTTTCTATTGTCAGTTTAACCTTGTCAGTACCCGTGCTATCGCACTCTATGCCATAGTTACCTCCATGGATGTCGGCATAGCGAATAACATTATTTGTGCTTGAACCATAGAGACGTATGCCACCCCACTGTGCATCTATGCGGTCGTAAGGCAGGTACGTGAACATCCTGTCTGTGCGATCACCTCTGAGTGTAGCCATTCTTCCCTTCTCTCCGTTGATGTTAAGCCGTCCATGCACAAGTATGCTGGCATTGGAATGGAACATGAGCGTTGCACCAGCCTCAATGTTAACTGTGGCATCAGAATCAACCACAAGACTATCATATATAAGGTAAGGCATTCCACTCTGGAACACCATTGTCTCACCCCGCTTACATCGTGGGGCACGAAGAATAATAGCATCCTGTCCTTGTGCCTCCAATATCAACTTCTGCACAACACCTGATTCAAGCGTGAACAAAACAGAATCACGTACAACAACAGGTTCAACACTGTTCGTCACGTCTGTCTTTACCTCCACAAGCATGAAGATGCTATCTTCCTTCAATACTTCTATATCGTTGACCACGGGCCCTTTACGTCCATCTACGTTTATACGGAACCCACTTGCACCACCACTGGCAAGTCGGGCGCTCGTAACCCTGAGCCCCTCCTTATTATTGTTGAATATCATCACACGCTTAGTGCTTGACATAACGGTGCTTATCACCGTGTCAAATGACACAGTATCCTCACTAAATGAGAGGCGCAATGCCTCATTAGTGCTGAAACTCTCAGTATCCTCACAAGAGAACATCATCATTACCAACACCAACGGAAGTATGTATGTGAATACCTTTTTCATATTATCTGTATTGCTTCTGCAAAATTAAGTATTATTCCTACATAATAAAACGAAAACGAGGAAAAATATTTTGATGACACCAAAATAACTCATTAAAGCAAGCCCCATATCTCTGGTGTGAGATATGGGGCTTGCCAATATTTTGAAAGTTTTCGACCTGTACGGTTGAAACTGTATGTTGTTTTTTGCCGCAGTGCGGCCAGT
>CAMOVB010000027.1:0-21981 GCA_946626925.1 uncultured Prevotellaceae bacterium | reverse complement strand
CCCCCCGCCCCCCGAAGGGGGCGGCCATCCGGAAGAGGTGGAAGCGGATGTTTTTCCAGTCTTTCCTATAAGGATGGAGCGGCTTAAAAATGCTTGACGACAAGAAAATGTAAACAAACAAATAATAATAATATTCGGTCATCTTCCCCCTTGAATCCGGATGGCCGCCCCCTTCGGGGGTCGGGGGGCCTTATAGTGAAACACATAATAATTCTTGGTGACGGAATGGCTGACTGGCCAGTTGAGTCACTCGGTAACATGACATTACTTCAGTATGCCAAGACACCTTACATGGATTTGCTTGCAAAGAAAGGTAAGACAGGTATGCTGAAAACCGTACAAGACGGATTCCATCCTGGAAGCGAGGTGGCTAACTCAAGTATCCTCGGCTACGACCAGGAAAAAGTATATGAGGGTCGTGGACCTCTCGAAGCAGCAAGTATAGGAGTGGAACTTGCCCCAGACGATATGGCTATCCGCTGTAACATCATCTGCATAGAGGGCGACTTAATCAAGAACCACTCTTGTGGACGACTTGAGACGGAGGAGGGTGACATCCTCATCAAGTATCTTCAGGACAAACTTGCAAACGACCCTGAGATTGTGGCTAAGTATGGCAACATCGTCCACTTCTACACGGGTGTTCAGTATCGTCACCTTCTCGTAATCAACGGAGGAAACAAGTACATCAAGTGTACTCCTCCTCACGATGTTCCTCTCCATCCTTGGCGACCAGAACTCGTGAAGCCAGATACAGAGGCAGAGGCAAAGGCACTTGCCAATGGTGCAAAGCCTACCAAGCTCTCGGCTACTGAGACGGCAGAGCTTATCAACACGCTTATCGTTAAGTCGCAGGAACTTCTCGGCAAGCATCCTTTCAATGCCCAGCGCATAGCAGAGGGCAAGGACCCAGCAAACAGCATTTGGCCTTGGGCAGGCGGTTATCGTCCACACATGGCTACGTTGCAGGAGACATTCCCACAGATAAAGAAGGGTGCGGTAATCACAGCCGTTGACCTCATTCGTGGAATAGGTCACTATGCAGGACTTCGTTGCATAGACGTGGAAGGAGCTACAGGACTTTACGACACCAACTATGAGGGTAAGGCAGCAGCTGCTATTGAGGCACTCAAGACAGATGATTTTGTATATCTGCACGTTGAGGCAAGTGATGAGGCTGGTCATGATGGCGACCTTGAACTGAAACTCCAGACGATTGAGAACCTTGACAAGCGTGCGATAGGTCCTATCTATGAGGAAGTGAAGAATTGGGATGAGCCAGTGGCAATAGCCGTTCTTCCTGACCATCCAACTCCTGTGGCACACAGAACTCACACCAATGAGCCGATACCTTTCCTCATCTATGCTCCAGGCATTGAGCCAGACGGAGTACAGACATTCGACGAGGTGGCTTGTAAGGAAGGTTCGTACGGAACACTTGAAAAGGATGGCTTCATCAAGGCATTCATGGCGATAAATTAAAAATTATAAATTAAAAATTAAAAAAGCTTCTGATATGGTTGATTTAAACAATATCATAGACATTAAGGCTTATAATTTTGCATTAAGAGTTATAAATGCTTATACATTTCTTAAAGATAAGAAGCAAGAATATGTATTGTCAAAACAACTGCTAAGAAGCGGTACATCTATAGGCGCAAATGTTCGTGAATCAAAATTTGCTCAAAGTGCTAATGATTTTATTAATAAGTTATCTATTGCTTTAAAGGAAGCAAACGAAACACAATATTGGTTGGAGTTGCTGCACGATAGTGATTTTATTGATGACAAAACATTAGAGTCTATTCACAAAGATGCAAAAGAAATAACTGCAATTCTTGTCTCAATAATTAAGACAAAGAAACAGACAGTATGATGTTTTTAATTTATGGTTTTTATTTTCAATTTTAATTTTTAATTTTTAATTTTTAATTTTTAATTTTTAATTGAAATGTTATACTATAGCACAAATGGCAAAGCGCCAATAGCAACACTTGAGAAGGCTGTGGTCAAGGGACTTGCAGAGGACAAGGGACTCTACATGCCTGAGAACATCAAACCACTCCCACAGTCATTCTTTGATAATATCGAAAATCTCTCTTTCCAAGAGATTGCATATACTGTGGCTGACGCATTCTTTGGTGAGGATGTGGATGCAGAGAGCCTCAAGAAGATTGTCTATGACACTCTTGCTTTTGACGTTCCTGCCGTAAAGGTTACGGACACAATCTATAGCCTTGAACTCTTCCATGGTCCTACACTTGCATTTAAGGACGTAGGTGCACGTTTCATGGCTCGTCTTCTCCAGTATTTCCTCAAGAAGGAGGGTAAGGGACAGGTCAATGTGCTTGTTGCCACATCTGGTGACACAGGTTCAGCCGTTGCAAACGGATTCCTCGGAGTAGATGGTATTCATGTCTATGTTCTCTATCCAAAGGGTAAGGTAAGCCCAATTCAGGAGTGCCAGTTCACAACACTCGGACAGAACATTACAGCCATTGAGGTTGAGGGTGTCTTCGACGATTGTCAGGCACTCGTAAAGTCTGCATTTATGGATGCTGACCTCAACGCCCACATGAAGTTGACTTCAGCCAACTCAATCAACGTGGCACGTTTCCTTCCACAGTCATTCTACTATTTCTATGCTTATGCACAGATGAAGAAGATTGGTAAGGCTGACCAGCTCGTGGCTTGTGTTCCTTCAGGTAACTTTGGAAATATCTGTTCAGCACTCTTTGGCAAGAAGATGGGACTTCCAATCAAGCGATTCATTGCAGCTAATAATGCAAACGATATCTTCTACAAGTATCTCCAGACGGGCGAGTACAATCCAAAGCCATCTGTACAGACAATAGCAAATGCAATGGATGTGGGCGACCCATCTAACTTTGCTCGTATCTATGACCTCTATAAGAAGGATCATAAGGCAATATGTGCTGACATCTCAGGTGCTACATATTCAGACGCTCAAATTGCAGAGACAATCAAGCAGGTCAAGGCAGAAACAGGTTATGTGTGCGACCCACATGGAGCTTGTGGCTATCGTGCACTTGCCGAAGGATTGAAGGCTGGCGAAACAGGTTTCTTCCTTGAGACAGCTCATCCAGCTAAGTTCAAGGATACTGTTGACAAGATTCTTGGTGAAGACATCGAGATTCCTGCTAAACTTCAGGCATTTATGAAGGGTAAGAAACAGTCAATACCTATGAGCAAGGATTTTGCCGACTTCAAGGCATTCCTGCTCAAAGAGTAACGTCTTTTTTTAGAACGAAAATTAAGAAAATTATTTTCAAATCTTAGTAGGAAATCGCACCATAGGTGCGGACGAAGAAAAAACCGATAAAAACAATTAAAAACAGGTAAAAACATGTTTTCTTTTGTTTTCCCATGTTTTCTTTTGTTTTTCCAATTGGCCGCTTGGCGGCATGGTAAAGAAAATTTCTTTAATTTTCTAAATTTTCGTTTCAAAAAATTACGGATTTGAAATTTGACATTATAAAAACGTATGGTAAAGAATTTCAAGTTGAAGCGCAAGGAGCATGGCAAGCAGATTTTCCAAGGTCTGCTTGTTCTGGTTTCCACACTCATTATCGTGTACTTCATGCCACGTAGTGAGACGGTTGACTATGTGTATGAGGTAAACAAGCCTTGGTTCTCCAAGCAGGTCATAGCACCATTCAGTTTCCCTATATACAAGAGCGACTCCGTCATGCGTCATGAACAGGATAGCGTCAAGCGTACCATCGTTCCTTACTACAAGATGGACGAAGGAATAAAAGGCAAGATGCAGAAACGTCTTGTCGGTACCAAGCGACAGGAATGGTCAGGACCTAACTCCATGATGTACATCAAATACATCAACAACAAGATTGACTCCATATATAGTCGTGGAATCATAGCTACGGAGGAGTATGACAATCTTGTGCTTGACGGCAAGCGTGTGATACGTATCGTGGAAAAGAGGAATGCACGAATTGTTCCACTTCAATCTGTGTTCACACCTCGTACCGCTTACGAGTATCTTATGGCAGTAGATACAGCCAAGTTCTCGCGACTTGTCTTGCAGCACTTCAACTTGTCGGATGTTATCCAACCGAATATCTTCTCAGATATAGAGAAAACCAATGCTGAACTTGCCGACCGTCTGCGTGATGTCTCTGGAGCCATAGGTATGGTGGAGAGCGGACAGAAGATTATTGACCGAGGCGAGATTGTGGATAAGTACAAAGCTGCAATTATCGAGTCACTCAAGCGTGAGGCAAACAAGCAGCACAAGGACACTTCGACAATACTCAGTTTCAGCTTCTTCGGACAGGTGACGCTCGTGTTCTTCATGATGCTTATCCTTGTGAGCTTCCTCAATCTCTTCCGTACGGATTACTTTGACAAGCTTGGTCCTGGAATACTCCTGTTTGCTACTATCACATTGTTCTGTAGTATTGCAGGATGGATGGTGTCACACAGTTTCTACCATATAATGATTCTTCCATGCTGTATGGTGCCTATCATCATACGTGTCTTTATGGACAGCCGTACAGCATTCATGTTCCATTGTGTGATGATTATCATTATTTCATCATTCCTCAAGGAACAATATGAGTTCGTGATTATGCAGCTCACATCTGGTATGGTGGCAATACAGACGCTCAGGGAACTATCACAACGCTCACAGATTATACGTACAGCGGTAATTATCACGCTCACGTATTTTGTTGTTTACACGTCAACCACATTCATTCAGAATGATAGTGCTGACTTGAGCAGGAGTTATCTTATATATATGGTGGTAAATGGAGTGCTCCTCCTCTTTACCTACCCGTTGCTCTACATCCTCGAAAAGACGTTCGGTTTCATCTCTGACGTTACGCTCGTGGAGCTTTCAAATATCAATAACGAACTTCTTCAGAAGATGTCGGAGATTGCTCCTGGTACTTTCCAGCACTCCATGCAGGTGGCTAACCTGTCGAGTGAGGTGGCAAAGAAGATTGGAGCACGTGCACAGCTTGTGCGTACGGCAGCCCTTTATCACGATATTGGTAAGCTTGAACGTCCAGTATTCTTTACGGAAAACCAGCGAGGCAGCAACCCACATAGTCATCTTACTTCCGAACGTAGTGCAGAGGTGATTATTGACCATATAGAAAATGGACTTGCGCTTGCTGACAAGTATAATCTTCCTGCTGTAATCAAGAGTTTCATCACGACTCATCATGGTATAAGCAAGACGAAGTATTTCTACATCACCTGGAAAAATGAGCATCCTGGTGAAGAACCAGACGCTTCATTGTTCACTTATCCAGGACCTAACCCAAGTACGAAGGAGCAAGCAATCCTCATGATGGCTGATGCGGTAGAGGCTGCTTCACGTAGCTTGACAGAATATACAGAAGAAAGTATCAGTAACCTTGTTGACAAGATTATTGACGGTCAGAAGAACGAAGGTTACTTTAACGAATGTGCGATAACCTTTAAGGATATTGCAACAGCAAAAGAAGTTTTCAAGGAGAAACTGAAGATAGTATATCACACACGTATATCCTATCCAGAACTTAACGAAAAGAAATGAATAAAAACATCTGGAAACCTTTTATCACTACGGCGTTAGTGATTGTGGTTCTCTTGGCAATGTTCTTCTTGCCTCACATCACAGTGGGTGACAAGGAACTGCGCCGAATAAATATCCTGAGCGACATTGAGCGCAGGGACAGCGAGGGTAATATCCTTGCTGAAATGAAAGCCGACGAGGCACAGGGCATAGAGGTTGATAAGTTCGACTCTACTGCCGTAAAGGTAAATAAGCCTGTATATGTAGATTCCATTCCGGAGGGAATGACGGGTATAGAGGATTTTGCTGACAACGATAATGGAGATCGTGAGATGGACAAGTTCTATGCGGCTCTCACTGAAGTCAAGGAACGTCCTGTTCGTATTGCCTATTATGGCGATTCCTATATTGAGGGTGACATCCTCACGGAAGACCTTCGTGATATGCTCCAGACAAGGTTTGGTGGAAGCGGAGTCGGTTTTGTGGATATATATACTGTCACATCTGGCTTCCGCAAGACAGTTTGGACAAAGGCAAAGGGATGGAGCGACCATAATGCCAACGACCCAAAGAGTAAGCGTTTCAATAAGACACTTCAGGGTATAAGCGGACGCTATTTCATTCCTCAGTCAACAGCATCACTTGAGATGAAAGGAAGTAAGTACGGCACTCACCTTGATACCGTAAGTACGGCTACTGTATTCTTTACCCCTGGCAATGGTCTTAACCTTGCTGCTTCTATCAACGGAGAGGCACTGAAGACAGTATATGCCAATGGTGGACTTCTTGAGACACATGACGAAGTGAGTTATGTGACAGAGACAGTTGTAAAGGGTGGTGGTACGGATTCTCTCGGTAACGAGATACCTGCTGATACCGTAAAGGTGACCCACGAGGTACATAGTGATGTGGCAGAACAGTCATCCAATGGACTTGCGAGCAAGACCTTACATGGACGTATTGGCAGATTCAGTCTTCAGGCAAAGAATGGTAATGCTTCTCGTTTCTATGGTGTTGCCCTTGAAGGAAAAAGTGGAATCGTACTTGACAATTTCAGTATGAGGGCAAGCAACGGATGGTTTATAGGCGACATCCCTCAAAAGACACTTGCTGATTTTGCTAAGCGTCGTCCTTACGACCTCATTATTGTTCACTTCGGACTTAATGTTGCTAATAGCAAGCAGAAGGATTACAGCTACTATACTGATAGGATGGCTAACAGTATTGCACATCTTAAGGCTCAGTTCCCTAATGCCAGCATCCTCGTGATAGGTGTCGGTGACAGAGAGGAAAAGGATGTTGACGGTAATCTTCACACTATGCCTGGTGTGCGTGAACTCATCTCTTACCAGCGTAAGATGGCAGCCGACAAGAAGGTGGCTTTCTGGAATCTGTATGAGGCAATGGGAGGTGACGGAAGTATCTCGTTAATGGTAACGCATAAGCAGGCAAATCTTGACTACACTCACATCAACTTTGCGGGTGGCAAGAAACTTGCACGCATACTTTATGATGTATTAATGAATGGAAAGGAAAACTATGACAAGAGGAAATAAGATATTAACCATTGCAGTCGTTGCCTTGATGACAAGTCTGTGTGTCTTTGCCCAAAGTAGGTGGACACAGATGCCAGCGTCATTCAAGCACACTCAGAAGAATAGTCTCATAGGTGCGCAATACCTCGACTCGGCACTTATCAAGGCTGCTGACTCTACGGGGATAAGGATAGTCCTCATAGGCGACTCGCACGTTAAGGGCAAGTCCTTCCCACAGTCACTTGAGGCTACGCTTCTCGGCACACTTCCACGCCTCACTATGTCGTACTATGGCATCAATGGTGCATGGGTAGGCAAGTTTGAGGAGTCAAACTTGATGCAGAAGGTCTATGACGACCATCCAGACATCGTAATCATCAGTTTTGGTACTAATGAGAGCCATGGACCTAACTATAACGAATCAACTCACACAAATGAGATGATGTCGCTCGTCACACGTCTTGAGTCACGTTGTCCTGGAGTGAAGATTATACTTACCACACCTCCTGGTTCTTACTTCCATAAGAGGGTAGGAGGAACAAGACGACGTCCGAGGTATTCATTCTCTCGTAATGAGGTAACTCCAAGGGTTGCAAGGAACATTGTCAAGTTTGCTGACGACAATCATATTGCCTGCTGGGACTTGTTCAGTATTGCTGGAGGTGAACTATATGCTTGTACCAACTGGCGTGACAATGGCTATATGCAGTCAGACAATACTCATTACACTGTTCCGGGCTACAGCCTCATGGGCAAGCTCCTTGGCGAGGCAATCATAAAGACGTACTACGAGAGGGTTGCCCACTGAAGAGGAAAGAGTTATCGTGTCGCGTGGTACGATGACTTAATAGACAAACAGCCTTTCGCCACACATAGGAGATAGGCTTCTTCACATTTAACTACTTACAACGGATAATTTTGGCTCTTCATCATGACGCTTCCCGACGAGAGGCTGGGAGAGGAGCTACTTGTTTATTTCATGTTCGACATAGATTCTTCTCGTATAATCGAGATATTGACATACAATCCGGATAGTCCGATGATATTCTCATCAGGATTGTTCCTTTTTCTCTTTCTTGGAGTGTCACTCATATATGCACTCCTTCAGAAAGCTACAACGGCACGAATACTGTTTGTGACGCTGTTCTCATACTATTTCTATTATAAGAGCAGCGGATTCTACTTCGTTCTTCTTGCTCTTGTCACACTTACCGACTTCTGTATAGGTCATTATATTCATCATGTCAAGATGCTTGGTGAAAACTCAAAGAAGGAGCATGACAAGAAATATTATGACACCATGGCTAAGTTGTTTGTGGCTTTGTCTCTTGTCATAGACCTTGGTATGTTAGGTTACTTCAAATATACCAACTTCTTTGGCTCACTCTTCTGTGAGGCTTCGTCATGGATTCCTGATGTGAAAATGGTGTGGAAGGACCTTGACATCTTCCTCCCTGTAGGTGTCAGCTTCTTTACGTTCCAGTCATTGTCATATACCATAGATATCTATCGTGGAAGGATTAAGCCGCTTGGCAATCTGCTTGACTATGCTTTCTATGTTAGCTTCTTTCCACAGCTTGTGGCAGGACCTATCGTACGAGCTTCTGACTTCATTCCGCAGATTCGTCGCAAACTTGTTGTTACAAACGAAATGCTTGGTTCTGGAATGTTCTTCATCATTGCTGGATTATTCAAGAAGGCTGTCATATCCGACTATATAAGTGTGAACTTTGTGGAGCGTGTGTTTGACCTCCCTACCTTGTATAGTGGAATGGAGAATCTCCTTGCTGTATATGGCTATACGCTTCAGATATATTGCGACTTCTCAGGTTACTCAGACATGGCGATAGGTATTGCGCTTCTGCTCGGTTTTGAGTTCCCTAAGAACTTTGATGCTCCATACAAGAGTAAGTCAGTCACGGAGTTCTGGCGTAGATGGCACATAAGCCTTTCTTCATGGCTCAAGGATTATCTCTATATCTCACTTGGAGGTAATCGTAAGGGTAAGTTCCGTCAGTATGTGAACCTCATGCTCACCATGCTCCTCGGAGGATTATGGCATGGAGCATCACTCACATTCATCCTTTGGGGAGGAATACACGGTTTGTTCCTGTGTCTTGACAAGATGTGGCATACGCTTGTGCCTGCACTCTCTCCTCTCACTTATCTTGGTAAGAACGCAAAGACACCTAACTGGGCAGTACGCTATTTATTGTTTCCACTAACAGGATTCATCACGTTCCATGTGGCATGTGCATGTTGGGTACTCTTCCGTGCCTCTAACCTCAAGACGGCTGGCGAGATATTCGGACAGATATTCACTTCATTGGATTTCAATATTCTCATACAGTGGATTGGTTCTTACTGTGGAGTTGCAACTCTTATGATTCTCGGTTTTGTCCTTCATTTCTCACCAAAGGAATGGTCGGACAGAACACGTAAGGCTATGGGATATCTCCCTCTGCCTGTTACGGCTCTCATTCTCGTTGTTGTCATCTGGATTGTTATTCAGGTAAAGAGTAGCGAGGTACAGCCATTCATATATTTCCAGTTTTAGCCCCCCAACCCCCGAAGGGAGCGGCTGTTCAGAGCAATAGCATACAGTAGTAATTATGAATTTTGAGTTTTGAATTATTAATATCAATATACCCTCTGTCCGGATGGACGCCCCCTTTGGGGGATGGGGGGCTTGTATGATTATGAAACATCATCTTATTTCTTTATGTACATTCCTGTCATTTGCACTTGGCGCATCAGCACAGGACCTCAGTGGTACTAAGATGGATGACCGTATTGGTCATGGTCAGGACAGCCTTGAGGTAAGACAGAATATGAGTTTGTATATGCAATACTTCAAGCAGCAGGACTATACTGAGGCTTTGGAGCCATGGGAAATAGTGTTCCGTAAAGCACCATTATCCCTCATACGTGTCTATACTGATGGTGCATGGATGTATGAGCAGCTTATTGCTAAGGAGACAGACCTCGAAAAGAAGAATGAGTATTTTGAAAAGTTGATGCTCATTTACAACAAGCGTCTTGAGAATCTTGATGCACTCAATTCGTTTGCCACACCTAAGACAACGTCAACCAAGGGTAATATCCTCTGCCGTCAGGGCTGGGATTACTACTACTATTGCCCTGAGATGGACATAGAGAAGGCTTACAAGATGTTCCGTTCGGGTATTGATGATATGGGACCTAACACGGAGGCTTTCGTTCTCTACGGCTTCATTGAGTGCTCCTATAACCGCTATATGGCTGACAAGGAGAATGGAGAGAAGCGTACTGAGTTCGTGCGAGACTTCCTTGAGTGTAACGATATCTGCGACAACCTTCTTGACCAAGCCAAGGAGTTTGCTGAGACCGACTCTGTAAAGGCTATGCAGGTGGTCAATGCCTATCTTCCTACCAAGGACAAGTGCAACGAACTGTTCATACAGTCAGAGGCTGCCGACTGTGAGATTCTTGAACGTATATACTCTGTAGAAATAGAAAAACACAAGGAAGACCTCGAATATCTTGACGCTGTACTCAAGGTACTCGAATGGTTCGGCTGTAAGGGTAGTGATACTTACTTCAAGACTTCCGACTATGTATATGCCATTCATCCAACTCCACGTGCAGCCATTGCCAAGGCAAACCGTCTCATAGAGCAGAAGGATGAGAAGGGAGCTCTCCGTTATATGGAAGAAGCCATCGAACTGGAGAAGAGTGACAAGATGAAGGCTCGTTATGCACATTCCATTGCCAAGCTATACTTTGAGAAGAAACAATACCTCAAGGCGCACCAGTGGTGCAAGAAATCATACGGCTTTGACCCTACATACGGATGGGCTTATCTCTATGATGCAAGCTGTATCTCACGTGTTCCTACTACCAACCAGCTTGACCGAAGTAAGCAGTTCAACCTTGCATACGACAAGATTATGCGTGCCAAGGCTGTTGACCCTGCATGTACTGAGGCTGTCAACAAGGTTGCTTGGGGTTATCGTGAGAACTGGTATCCACGTTCCGAGGCATTCTTCAAGAATCTCAAGGAAGGCGTAACCATCACAGTTCTTGGCGAACAGACTGTGCTTAGGTTCAAATAAGCACATACGTTTAATGGTCGTTTAACAAGGGTTAAACGACCATTTTTGTTTATGATTCATGCTACTATAGGATGCTGAGTTGGTGTTTCGAACCACAAATGAGGAATAGAAATAAACAAAAAAAGGGCTGTTCCTTGAAAATAAGACAGAATGTGCTAATATATCTTTGGAAATGCTTAAATTTGCACGGTGAAATAGCATCCTCCTTATATGGGAGTGAAGTTAAATCTTACCAACTCAAGAATAAAAAGAACTCAAAATAAGATGAAACGAATAGTGATACTTGGTGCGGCAGAGAGTGGTGCAGGTGCTGCCGTACTTGCTAAGGTAAAGGGGTTTGATGTGTTCGTAAGTGACACGTCAAAGATTAAAGATAATTACAAGGCTCTCCTTGACAGTCATCAGATTGTGTGGGAAGAGGGTAAGCATACAGAGGAACTTATCCTCAATGCAGACGAGGTAATCAAGAGTCCTGGTATTCCTGAGAATGCTCCGATGATTCTCAAGATAAAGGAGAAGAATATTCCTATAATAAGCGAGATAGAGTTTGCTGGTCGTTATACTAATGCAAAGATGATTTGTATCACAGGTAGTAACGGTAAGACAACAACTACGTCGCTCATCTATCATATCCTCAAGCAGGCAGGTTATAACGTAGGTCTTGCTGGTAACATCGGACGAAGCCTCGCACTTCAGGTGGCAGAAGAGAACTTTGACTACTATGTTATCGAGCTAAGTAGTTTCCAACTCGATAATATGTATGACTTCAAGGCTGATATTGCCGTACTCATGAACATCACTCCTGACCATCTTGACCGTTATGATTTCAAGATGCAGAATTATGTGGACAGTAAGATGCGTATCACTCGTAATCAGACAGAGAAGGATGCATTCGTGTTCTGGAACGACGACCCAATCGTGAGCGAGGAACTCAAGAAGTACAATATCAAGGCTCGCCTTTGTCCATTCTCAGAGTTCAAAGAGAAGGGCGTTATCGGTTATGTGAGCGACAAGACTTTCACAGTGGAGGGCCCTACACCATTCAATATGGAGCAGGAGGAGCTTGCTCTACGTGGTAAGCACAATCTCTACAATTCACTTGCAGCTGGTATTACAGCTGACCTTGCAGGTGTGAGCAAGGAGCAGATTCGCAAAGGTCTCAGCGACTTTGCTGGTGTTGAACATCGTCTTGAGAAGGCAGGACGTGTTCGTGGCGTGGATTTCGTTAACGACTCAAAGGCTACAAACGTTAATGCTTGTTGGTATGCACTTGAGAGTATGACGCAGCCAACAGTTCTCATTCTTGGTGGAAAGGATAAGGGCAATGACTACTCTGAAATTTTCGACCTTGTAAAGGAAAAGTGTATTGGTCTTGTCTTCCTTGGTGTGGATAACTCAAAGCTTCATGCAGCATTCGACAACTTCGGTATTCCTATTGCTGATGTCAAGAGCATGAAGGATTGCGTGGATGAGTGCTACAAGATGGCTAAGCCAGGCAGTTGTGTACTTCTCAGTCCTTGTTGTGCAAGTTTCGACCTCTTCAAGAACATGGAGGATCGTGGCGAGCAGTTCAAGGAGTGCGTGAAGAACTTGTAAGGGCACCATCCCTACCCTCCCCAAGGAGAGGGGGCAAGAAGATAATAAAATTGAGAATTGAGAATTAGCTTTTGAGAAATAATTCCACATTCCTAATTCCTCATTCCTAATTATTTAAGATATATACGAGAATAAATGTCATTGCCAAACATTCATTTCGGAAGGGTACTGAAGGGCGACAAGGCAGTGTGGATGATATTCTTCTTCTTATGCTGCGTGTCAATCATTGAGGTATATAGTGCTTCAAGTCGTATGACGTTTAGTAGCGGAAACCACTGGGGACCATTGGTCAATCAGTTTACGTTCTTGGTTGCCGCCTTCGTCATTGTACTCGTACTTCATTATGTTCCGTGCAGTAAGCTGAACTGGGTCGCCCCGTTCTTCCTGCCGTTCAGTATGGTGGTTCTGCTTATCACCACGTTCAGTTCTGGAGGCTCGTTGAATGGTACTCACCGATGGACCCAGATATTCGGTGTGAGTCTTCAACCATCAGAATTAGTAAAGGGTGCCATGGTGTTTTGGACGGCTCTCATACTTGCACGTACTCAGATGGTAAGGCGATTGGATAATGGAAAGATTATCACAGGTGCTGTGAAAGGAAAGACACCTGCACGTCCATTTTGGTACATAGTAGTTCCGCTTGGCTTGTGTTGTCTTATCATCTTCAAGGATAACGTATCTACAGCAGTAATGCTCTTCACCGTGATATTTATCATGATGATTATCGGTAAGATTTACTGGGTGTATCTGGTGAAGTTGGCAGGTTCGCTTGTTGTGTTGGGAGGATTGCTGTTGTTTAGCGTAATGACCCTTCCTGATGATGTGGTTGCTAAGATTCCTGTGCTTGACCGTACTCTTACTGTGAAGCATCGTATTCAGCGATTTGACGAAGATAAGGCTGAGTTCGGTTCGGAAGAATGGAAGAAACAGCAACTGGATGATAAGAACTCGCAAAGTACGTATGCAAAGGTTGCAATTGCCAATTCGGGTGGTACTGGTCTTTGGTTTGGTAACTCCGTGCAACGTGACTTCCTTCAGCATGCAGAATCCGATTTCATCTATGCCATCATTATTGAGGAGTCTGGTGTGGTTGGTGCATTAGTGGTTATGCTGCTCTATCTCTTTCTCTTCATGAGAACGGGTAAGATAGCTCAGAAATGCCGAAAATTCTTCCCTGCATATCTGGTGATTGGACTGGGCTTGATGATGACTTTGCAGGCACTTGTAAACATGGCTGTGGCTGTGGGTGCTATACCTGTTACAGGTCAGACTCTTCCATTCATCAGTCGAGGTGGTACTTCTATTATTGTCACGAGTGTCTATTTCGCTGTTATCTTGAGCGTCAGTAGATATGCTGATGCTGCTCAGTTGGCGGACAAACCAACAGACTCAGTAACTGAAGGTGAGACGACAGAGTATGCTTCTGAAGGAAATATGTCGTAATCATCACTAAAATAGGGTTTATTTAAGGAAATTAGTGTTCGATATAGCAAATAGTGAGGCAAAAGCAATTTTGTCACACTATTTTTTTGTAAATTTGTGTCGTAAAATGTAAAGATGCGTCCTAATATCGTTTGAGACGTGTTCTGAAAAAATGTTTTGGAACTATCCAGAAAAGTAAGAAAAAATAAAGCGTATGGAAAAAAAAGAGCCGTTAAGGGTTATAGTCAGTGGAGGAGGTACTGGCGGACATATCTTCCCTGCTGTTTCTATCGCAAACGCAATAAAGAATATAGAGCCAAGTGCTGAAATCCTGTTTGTGGGAGCGCTGGGCAGAATGGAAATGCAGCGAGTTCCTGCTGCAGGATATGAAATTAAGGGCCTTCCTGTTCGCGGACTTATCCGCCCTCTCTGGAGTCCTAAGAACATCGGAGTGATGATGGACTTCTTTAAGAGCAAGAACATGGTCAAGCAGATCATTCGTGAGTTCAGACCACAGGTAGCTGTCGGAGTTGGCGGCTATGCTTCTGCTCCAACTCTTAATGCTGCCCATGCAATGGGCGTTCCTTGTCTCATTCAGGAACAGAACAGTTACGCAGGTGTTACAAACAAGTCACTTGCCAAGAAGGCACAGAAGGTGTGTGTGGCTTATAGTGGAATGGAACGTTTCTTCCCTGCAGACAAGATTATCATGACAGGCAATCCTGTTCGTCAGAACCTTCTCAATGCCAACATCAGTAAGGATGATGCCATCAAGAGTTTCGCTCTTGAACCAGGTAGGCGTACGGTGCTTATCATTGGTGGTAGCCTTGGAGCACGCACGGTGAACGAGAGTGTACTCAGTCATCTTGACGAAATACGCAACAGCAACGTGCAGTTCATATGGCAGACTGGTAAGTTCTATAGCGAGAGCATACATCAGTCGCTTGCAAAGGTTGATGCTATTCCGAACCTCTATGTCACGGATTTCATATCAAGTATGGACAATGCGTATGCAGCTGCTGACCTTGTTATCTCGCGTGCTGGTGCAAGTTCAATATCCGAATTGTGTTTGCTTGAGAAACCCTCCATCCTCGTTCCTTCGCCAAACGTGGCAGAGGATCACCAGACAAAGAATGCACTTGCTCTGTCAACAAAGGATGCGGCACTCTTTGTGAAGGATGCAGATGCATGCGTCAATCTTATTCCTCTTGCTTTGCGGACAGTGGTGGACGACGCAAAACTTAAGTCACTTGGTGAGAATGCTGGTAAACTTGCTTTCAAGGATTCTGCCGACGTGATAGCAAGAGAGGTGATTAAACTTGCTAAAAGTAAATAAACTGTTTCTTGTTTCAAATCTATAGTTTGTGCGTTGTGAACATTTGTTCCGAAAGCTTAAAATGAAATGTTAGATTTGATATTTTTAACTTAATTAAACCGTGGTAAAGTCAGTATATTTCGTAGGTGCTGGTGGTATTGGAATGAGTGCACTTGTACGTTATTTCCTTAGCTCTGGCTACAATGTAGGTGGTTATGACAAGACACCAAGCGAACTTACAGAAAAACTTATAGAAGAAGGTGCGCAGATTCACTATGTTGAGGACGTTGAAAGTATCGCACCTTGTTTCAAGGATAAGGAGACAACTCTCGTAGTTTATACTCCTGCTATTCCTGCAGAACATAAGGAACTCGTATATTTCAAGGAGAACGGCTTTGACGTTCAGAAGCGTGCTCAGGTTCTCGGTTTCCTAACTAAGGAACATAAAGGACTTTGTGTGGCAGGTACACATGGAAAGACAACAACATCTTCAATGGCTGCTCATATTCTTCACCAGAGTCACGTTGATTGCAACGCCTTCCTAGGTGGCATAACAAAGAACTATGGTACAAACTATATCCTCTCAAATGATAGTGACTATGTAGTCATTGAAGCAGACGAGTTTGACCGTTCATTCCATTGGCTCCGTCCATTTGCAACAGTCATAACGGCTACTGATGCCGACCATCTTGATATCTACGGGACAAAGGAGGCTTACCTCGAAAGTTTCCGTCACTATACAACACTCATTCAGCCAGGTGGCGCACTCATCATCCATAAAGGCCTTGAGATGAAGGCTGCCCCACAGGCAGGTGTTAAGGTTTATGAGTATTCACGCACTGAAGGTGATTTTCATGCTGAGAACATCCGTATCGGAGGTGGAGAGATATTCTTCGATTTCGTGACTCCAAAGGGAACAATCAAGGATATTCAGCTTGGAGTACCTGTAAGCATCAACATTGAAAACGGTATTGCAGCTATGGCTCTTGCTCAGCTTGCTGGCGCTACTGACGAGGAACTGCGTGAAGGCATGCGCACTTTCGCTGGTGTTGACCGTCGCTTCGATTTCAAAGTTAAGAATGATAAGGTTGTGTTCCTTAGCGATTATGCTCACCATCCTAATGAGATTGATCAGAGTATTCGCTCTATCCGTGAACTCTATCAGGACAAGAAGATTGCTGCCATTTTCCAGCCACACCTCTACACTCGTACTCGTGACTTCTACAAGGAATTTGCAGCTGCTCTTTCACTTCTTGATGTGGTATATCTCTGCGACATTTATCCTGCACGTGAGCTTCCTATCCCAGGAATCACATCAAAGATTATCTACGACAACCTAAGCGCAGGATGCGAGGGTCATCTTATCCACAAGGAGGACATCCTCAATATTGCAGAGACAGGTGACTTCGACGTACTCATCTCTCTAGGAGCTGGTGATATTGAGAACTACGTTCCACAGATTGCAGAGATACTGAAAAAAAGATAGAAGACTCTCAAATTCTTAATATAAAATTTATGCTTTCGAATTTCTTTGAGATGCATAAATCAAAATTATAAATTTGAAAATATAATAAATATATAGAAAGAAGAAATGTCAAAAGCTAAGAAGATTGCTAAGATTGCTTTGGTAACCGTGCTCTTGTTTGGAGTCGTTGGCTATCTCTCTTTCTATATGATACATGAGTCAAAGGCCAATCCTGACATCAGGTGCGTGGGCGTGGAACTCATGATGGAGGGTGAGAGCGAATCTCCTTTCGTCAATCAGATGGATGTGGACGAAATCCTCAACAGGAATCACATCATGCCTACTGGATGTATGATGAGGGAGATTGACACCAAGACCATTGAGAAGTTTGTGGCAAAGAATCCTTTTGTGAAGGAGGTTAATTGTTTTAAAACTTCCTCTGGTAAGGTAATAGTCAAAGTGGCACAACGTATGCCTGTTATATATGTGATGTCAAACGGAAAGGACGGTTTTTTCCTTGACGAGTCAGGTGCTGTAATTCCTAACAGCAGGTATATGAGCAACATCGTTGTTGCCACAGGTGTCATAGACGAAAAGTATGCCAAGACTGAGTTGCTTCCTTTCGCACTTTTCCTTCAACAGAATGAGTTTTGGAACAACCAGATTGAGCAGATAAATGTTATACTTGACAAGAAGCACCGCAGGGTGGTGGAACTCGTTCCACGTGTGGGCGACCAAATAATCTACCTTGGTAGGATGCACAACTTTGAGGATAAACTTCATCGCATGAAAGTGTTCTACGACAAGGCTGCTGGTGTGGTCGGTTGGGGCAAATACTCTGTATTTAATCTTGAATACGATAATCAATTAATCTGTACTAAAAAGCAGTAATAACTTTAATATGGCGGATAAAGACTTTATAGTTGCAATCGAGTTGGGTTCATCAAGAATCTCAGGTATTGCTGGAAAAAAGAAGGATGGTGTCATGCAGGTTGTAGCATACGCAGAGGAGAATCCTGTGCAGTGTGTGCAGCGTGGTGTCATCTTGAACATTGAAAAGACATACCAAAGCATAAACTCAGTTATTGCCAAACTTGAGGCTACTATCAATGTTCCGATAGCACGTGCGTATGTGGGTGTGGCAGGCCAGTCTGTACGCTCATACCGTAGCATTATCAAGCGTAATATGGTAACTCATAGTTACATTACTGCTGAGTGTGTGGAAGGTATCCGTAAAGAGAGCTACGACATCCCTTTCAGCGACTGTCAGGTGCTTCAGAATTATCCACAGGACTACATTGTGGACTCAAACCTTGTTCCTGAGCCTGTTGGCATCATGGGTACTAATATAGAAGGTGATTTCATCAATATCATAGCTAATAAGAAGCTACTGAGCAACATCACGACTACGTTTGATGCATCCAAAGTGAAGATCGCTGATGTTCTCCTCGCTCCATACGAGTTATGTGAGCAGGTGCTCACTGACATTGAGAAGCGCAGCGGATGTGCATTGGTTGACCTCGGTGCTGACACTACTACAGTGGTGGTGTATAAGAATAAGGTGATTCGTTTCCTTGTCACTCTGCCAATCGGCATGAACTGCATCAATAAGGACCTTTCTGCCATCTCTCTTCTTGACGAGGAGGCTGAGGAAGTCAAGAAGATGTATGCCGATGCTTTCCCTTCATCTACGGAGACAGATAGTGAGCCTTTCGTTACAAATGTTGGAACGCAAGTAAATGTTGATGTTATACGTACAGTTATTGATGCACGTCTCACAGAGATTATTGCCAACGTAAACAATCAGCTTGAGCGTTCTGGCTATGCCGACAAACTTCTTGCGGGACTTGTACTCGTGGGTGGCGGTAGTCAGATAAAGAACATTGAGGTTGCTTTCCAGAATGCAACAAAGGTCGAGAAGGTTCGTATTGCCAGCAATGTAGATGTACTTTACCAAAAGGCATCAGGTATGGGTAATCCAGCTGTGTTCGAGACTCCGGTTGGTCTTTCAGTTCTTTCACTCCTCCTTGCAGGTAAGGAAAACTGTGCTGGAGATAGCAAAGAGGAAGAAGCAACACAGGTTAAGCCAGACCTATACGATCAGATGCAGCAGGAAACTGAGCGTGAGAAACTCCGAATGGAGCAGGAGGCAAGAGACCGTGCTGATATGCAGTGTGCCATCGAGTTTGATGGTATAAAGAATAAGATACGTGCTCAGTATGACACCGTAGTAAAGGTTCTCGAGGAACTTAGGAAGCACGGCAGCGATAAGAAGGTTCGCGAGGCTGCAGAGAATGTATGTGGCTCAGCTCTCAACGTAATCACGGAGGAGTTCCAGCAGCACGTTGATACACTATCTTCAAAGGAAAAGTATAAGCAGAGTGCCGTAGAAGGCTCACACCTTGCACAGAAGCTTCGCGAAGCGAATGCACAGTTGTGTGACGCCGTAGCTAAGGCAAAGGAAGATAATAAGTTCTTCTCACGCTTCGGCAGATGGATCTCAGATATAGTTTCAGAAAATTAACTCAAGGTGGCTTGATGATTTCAAATCTTTAGTTTATGTCTTTGGGCTTAAAACTTAGATACAGATTTATGTTTTCCGAACGCTTGTTTTGAAGGCATTGATTTGTTATCATAGATTTGTCACGCAAGCAACTTGTAAACAATACTTCAACAATGGACGAACAGAACAACGGAGGCGCAGTGTTTGATTTTCCTGCGAACGTTCCAAACAACTCATCGCCAAGTATCATAAAGGTAATAGGTGTTGGCGGTGGTGGCGGTAATGCTGTTAATCACATGTACAACGAGGGAATACACGATGTGACTTTCGTTGTATGTAACACAGATAATAAGGCACTGCAAGATTCGCCAGTGCCGCACAAGATTCAGCTTGGCTCAGAAGGTCTCGGTGCTGGAAACCGTCCTGAGCGTGCCCGTAAGGCAACTGAGGAATCAATAGATGCTGTCAAGAATATGCTCAACGACGGCACAAAGATGGTGTTCATCACAGCAGGAATGGGTGGTGGTACTGGTACAGGTGCAGCTCCTCTCATTGCCAAAACAGCTAAGGAGATGGGCATCCTCACTGTTGGCATTGTAACCATCCCTTTCAAGTGGGAAGGTGTAAAGAAGATTGATCAGGCACTTGATGGTGTGCAGGAGATTAGCAAGAATGTTGATGCGCTTCTTGTTATTAACAATGAGCGTCTCCGTGAAATTTATCAAGATTTCACCGTAGTTAAGGCATTTGCCAAGGCTGACGACACACTCTGTAATGCCGCGCGCTCTATAGCCGAAATCATCACTATGCACGGCATCATCAACCTTGACTTCAATGATGTGAGTACAGTACTCAAGGATGGTGGCGTTGCAATCATGAGTTCTGGTTATGGTGAGGGCGAAGGACGAGTGACAAAGGCTATTCAGGATGCCCTTAATTCACCATTGCTAAATAACAGTGATATCTATAACTCGAAGAAGATACTTCTCCGCATCTCATTCCCAGGTGACGAAACTGATGGAGGCGCACTTATGATGGAAGAGATGAACGAGGTACACGAGTTCATGGACAAGATACAGAATAAGGATGTTGAGACAAAGTGGGGACTTTCTGTTGACCAGTCGCTCAAGGATAAGGTTAAGGTCACTATTCTCGCTACTGGCTTTGGTATTGAGAATATCGATTCAGAGGAACTTGGACAACGATTCAAGGCCAAGGCCGAGAAAGTGCTCACTCCAGAGGAAGCAGAGGTACAGGCAGAGAAGGCTGCTCTTCGTGGACAGTACTACGGTGAGGATAAGAAGGGCGGAACAATTCGTCGTCCGGTTTATTCCTACCTATTCAAGGAGGAAGACCTTGACAATGACGATATCATTTGTATGGTGCAGTCATCTCCAACCTACAAGCGCACTAAGGAAACCCTTCGCCAGTTCAATGAACGTCCGGGGCTCACATCTGAAGACAAGACACAGGCCACGGCTGTAGGTGTCCATCAGATAGAATTCTAACGCATAATATTATCCAACGTAACCAAATACTATTATTACCTGATTAGGGGGACGGACAGTGATGTACGTCCCCTAATCGTGTTTATATACCCCCTTCTTTATGATGTGTGTGTAGGATGGTATGGAAGCGAGATTATGGTTAGTTATACGTAAAAAAAGGAGGCATTCAACAATGCCTCCTTAAATGATCCCACTTAAAAAATTAATAAAAGAATAAAAGTGAGATTGTGCTGAATCCGTCAGAAATCACTTCTATTTGTTCAACACGAGAATATATGTAAGAATTGAATGAAATATGCAATTCTGTGTGCCTCTGTTGGCCTTTCGTTTAGACATTCAAGGTTTCATATGGATTGATTGCCTTGATTTGTTCTGTGTAGGGCTTTATGAGGCGTGTTTAAGCGTCAATGTTAGCGTATGTAGCATTGCGCTCGATGAAGTCGCGTCGTGGACCTACATCCTCGCCCATGAGCATTGAGAATGTGTAGTCAGCCTCGGCTGCGTCCTCGATTGTTACCTGCTTGAGAAGACGTGTCTCTGGGTTCATTGTTGTTTCCCAAAGCTGTTCTGGGTTCATCTCACCAAGACCTTTGTATCGCTGGGTCTTGATTGCACCCTCTTCGCCGTTGCCGTACTTCTCGATGAAGCGGAGACGGGCGTTTTCATCATAGCAGTATTCGCTTATCTTACCCTTTGTACACTTGTAGAGTGGTGGGGTTGCGATGTAGAGTCTGCCGTCGCGTATGAGCTGTGGCATGTATCTGAAGAACAATGTCATGAGGAGTGTGTCGATATGTGAACCATCGACATCGGCATCGGTCATGATGATTGTCTTGTAGTAGCGGAGCTTGTCGTAGTTGGCTTCCTTAGAGTCTTCAGTGAGTCCGAAACGTACTCCGAGTGCCTGGATGATGTTGTTCACCTCCTCGTGCTCGAAGGCCTTGTGCCACATTACGCGCTCCACGTTGAATATCTTACCGCGGATAGGGAGGATTGCC
>CAMOVB010000026.1:0-22474 GCA_946626925.1 uncultured Prevotellaceae bacterium | reverse complement strand
ACAGAACGGAGAAATCCGTACAGTATCAGACTCTACCCAGAGTATCACAAGACAGACACAGCAACTACGTGAGGTGGCTGTGACGGGCACAGTTCCCAAGACCAAGATACGTGACGATGCCATGGTGACTCGTGTCGTCGGCTCTGCCATCGCCAATGCTGGTAGTGCAGAGGATGCTCTCACACGCATACCCGGACTTGTCAACATCAACGGTAAACTCAGCGTGGTTGGCAAAGGTACACCTATATATTATATAAACGGAAGGAAGGTTCACGACATATCCGAGCTGCAACGTATCTCCAGCCATGACATAAAGGAGGTGGAAGTAATCAGCAACCCTGGAGCACGCTATAACGCACAGACAAATGCCGTGGTACGCATCATCACACTTCGTCGTCAAGGTGAAGGACTGGGATTAACCTTTGAGACACAAGACAGATACGGTATGGCTTATGGCGACAACCGCCTCTCATCCGACCTCAATATGTCCTATCGCATCAACGCTCTTGAGATGTTCGGAGGAATTAACTATAGCGACAAGTACCTCAACCGTTACCAGACAGACGTCCGTCAGGAATCGTTCGGTAAGAATAACTACGTGCAGGACGGAAGCACACGTCTCGGCCGTCGCGACCGTGACATACGTTTCAATGTAGGTGCCGACTGGCAACTATCCGACAAACATTCTATGGGCATCAGCATTGAACGCAACGTCAATCTGCTCAACACATCCGACAACCTCATGGTTGAAGACGTAAAGAGGAACAACGAAGTCATCGACCACTTGAATGCACCTACTCATACAGATGCCGATGGCGTGAACACATGGCTCGGCAACGCATATTATTACGGAAAAGCAGGCAAGCTATCCATTGAGGGTAACGTGGATATTTACCGTACAGACTACACCAAGACAGCCACAACGCACGAGGAAGCACGGACGGAGCCTCGCTCTGTAAATGCAGAGACAAGTGCCTCAAACCACCTGACTGCAACTAAGTGGATTGCGACCTACCCTCTCGGTATGGGTAAGATTACGGCTGGAACTGAAATGACATTTGTAAGACGCAACAACACCTACAACATAGATGAAACAAGCATCCGCAACGACCGTTCACACGTACGCGAGGACACCTATGCCATCTTCACGGAATACACCGCCATAATTCCGATGGCAGGAATGTTGACCATGGGGCTTCGCTACGAGCATGTGAACCTCGGCTACGACAACTACCTTGATGACAGTCATGACCTAAACCGTCGTTACGACAACCTCTTCCCATCCATCAGCTTCGGCACACAGATAGGCGGGACACAAGCTATGCTCAGTTATACTGTCAAGACCCAGCGACCACATTACAGTGCACTACGAAGTAACATCGAGTACAACAATCGTTTCACGCTCTCCACGGGCGACCCACGTCTAAAACATGAGACGAGCCACGAGGTTACACTTGGTGTACGTCACAGTTGGCTTGCAGCACAAGTGAACTACACACGCAAGGACAACGGCATCTACGACTGGACATCACCATACGGCGATGAAGGTACGACAATGATTACATGGGTGAACCTCGACAAGCCAATCCGTTCACTCGGAGCTTTCATCAACGTATCGCCAACAATCAATAGATGGTCGTCCAACTATACCATTGGAATACAGAAACAATGGCTTACCTTCGACCTTGACGACCCACGCGAACCCGCAGGTAAGCGCAAGGTAGAGTACAACAAACCGATGTTTATCTTCAATGCCAACAACGCCCTCACGTTTCCAACACACGGAATGAACGAACACGGTCCTTGGCAAGTGGAACTCAACTCAGAATTTCTATCTGGCTTTCACTGGGGCAATGCAGAGATACGCAACTGCTATTGGAATCTCACCATTGCACTACAGAAGTCGTGGTTCCGTCAGGATGCACTTACACTCCGCCTCGCATTCGGCGACCTCTTCCGCACGGTTTATCACAATGTGCGCCTCGACCTCGGCAACTATATCCTTGCCCAGTCACACATATACGGACAGGAACGCTCAGAATACGACCCACACCACATCCGCCTCACACTGCGCTACAAGTTTAACACCACAAAGACAAAGTACCGTGGCACTGGCGCAGGCAAAGACGTGAAAGAAAGAATGAATTGAGAGTTGTGAGTTATGAATTATGAACCCCGAAGGGCTCAACGAAGTTAATTATGAATTATGAATTGTGAATTATGAATTAGAACTCTATGCTTGTTTTAAGGCAAAGAGCATAATTATCGGTAAGTGTTTTTACATTTGCGTTATAGATCTTTTTAACCCCTTCAAGATTGTCATAATAGACTTGAGGCACAATATCGTGATGCCACGTCATAGTATAGTCAACTGACAAGCCGAAATTAAGAGCCATACCATTGTCCAAGCCATAACGGCAACCAGCGGAAAGTTCCCAATAAACACGATTGTTAGTCATATTAGCACCAACCCTCGCTCCTGCGAAAGGAGAGATCTTCTTATTCATCGTCACACGAGAATCGACAAACAGGTGATTCAGATTATTCTTGAAATCATGGCTAAAACCTAAACCTGTAAACACAACAGGACAGATTTGATAGCCACAGACACCAGTGACATAGGCACGGCCTGTTCCTTGGAGTCCCAGTCCCTTGCCACCAGCAAGCTCCACAAAGCCATTCAAGCCTTGCTTTGCACCCGTATCATCATCTGCATCCTGCGCAAAGGTGTTGATTGAAGTCATCAACACGAGCATCAGTAGAATATATCGTCTTAGTTTTATCATAATATCCAGAATTTCACCTTTTAATAATTCAACTTTAGCCTGTAGTTAATGAGGAGTTAAAAAGAAGTTATACAGGAAGTTAAAAAGACGAATGTCTATCGCATCGTGATTTCAAAAGCAATCAGCAAAAGAGTATCGTCTTTTTAACTCCTTTTTTACTACACTATAACTACTCTATAACTTCTTACAAGTAAAGCGTAAGCAATACTTGCCAAAGTTTAGTTAATAATTTTAGCCCCACAAATATACAGCAATATTTTGTATCGGCAAAAGATTTTGGCATTTTTCGCATACAGAAAGAGGGTGTGCCACACCTGGCACACCCTCCAACCGTATTTTAACTAAGGAAACAATCCCTACTTGTTGAGAACCTTAACACCATTCTTGATAACGACGCCCTTGAAGTTACCGTCAACCTTCTGACCTGCGAGGTTGAAGATAGCGCCATTCTCTGTTGCGTCAACTGCAACCTTCTCTACGCCTGTGAATGCACGAGCGAATGATTCGCCTGAGAGGTATTCGAGGTCGAAGTCAGAGAAGATAAGCCAGTCACTACCAACTGAAGCATCCTTGCGGAAACCAAGCTCGAGGATTTCACCATCCTTGATAGTAATCTTAATCTCGTTCTTGTAAACTTCAGGATTCTTCTGAGTAATAGTATAGAATCCGTACATTGAAGATGGATAGTAGTTTACAGACTCAATAACTTCCTTGCCATCTGCATCCTTAACTACATTACCCTTGTCGTCAACCTTCTTAGTCTCGACTCTTGTATCGAATGGGTAGTCACCATCATTCTTCTTTTCATAAGTTACCTCATCAAGTGGAGTGTACTCATCCAATACTGTCTGAATCTTCTTGACAACGATGTTGCCTTCAACCAATTCTCTACCGTTTGCAACCTCGTCGAATGAACGAACGTTGCTGTTGTACTCGTAGATAGACTTAACGTATGCTTCAGATGAAGCAGAAGCTGTCTTCATGAATACTACTGCATTGTGATCAGCCCATGTCTCTGTTGTACCACCATTATCCTTGAATGCCTTCAAGAGATCTGCTGTACAAGAACCACCGTTACGATATGTAGCGTTTACACGGAGAACATAGTCACCAGCAGGAAGACCATAAATCTTCTGTGAGAATGTGAAGTTATTTCTGTTCCAAAGTTCAGCGTTGTTACGTCCGTACTCATTCTGAGTAGCATCACCTACTGTAGAAGTCCAACCTGTAGCAACATCTGTCTTACCGTCTTCACCTACAAAGTTGTCAAGCTTAGCATTAACCATGAGAGAAGAAACGTCAACACCCTTTTCGCTTGTTGCTGTCTCTGCATTGAGACTCTTCATCTGCATCAAATGGATGTGATTTCCGACAGATGCGATGCAAGCATCGATTTCAGCCTTTGTTGCAAGATTCTTAGACAATTTAGCCTGCTGATTTTCTATTGTAGTCTTAAGAGTTGCATCCTTATTGAATGCCTCGTCTTCTGATGCAGTTGAATAATAGTCATTAAGCAACTTGTAAGCATTTGCGAGTTCGTTGTACTCATCAACCTTCTCGTAAGTATCAGTTTCTGCTGTACCTGCTACAGTATTAATGTAGTTCCAAAGTGGGTTTGACCAGTTTTCAACCAAATCATCCAACGTATTCTTTGCATTGTAAGTAGCCATCTTCTTAGTTACCTCTGCTAAGTAGGCGTTGAACTCCTTGAATACACTACATGCTTCATCGTAAGCAGCAGCTTCAGCAATTGGATACTGGATAGAATTAAGAAGTTCGTTGAGCTTCTTCTTGTCACCTGCAAAGAAATCCTCAGAAATCTGAGCTCTCAACTCATCAGAAGTCTTCTGAGTCATAGCTGTAAAGTTTGGCTGTGCGCCCAAGAAGTTAAGACGGAAACCTGTAACAACATTGGCAACAGAGCCACCACCACCAATGAGGAGTTCACCATCCTCTACTGAAATCACACCAGTCTCAACATCGTCCCAAGAATTAGCATTTGACTGCCATTCCCACCAGTTATTTAAGTTTTCAGAAACCCTTGATGTAACACGTACTTCCTTAGTGTTCTCTGCGAAGCAACCGAGGAACTTATGTGCAACTGAAGAGTAGTCACCGATAGCATCCCAACCTCTTACGAGACAAGATACAGAGTAGTAACCATTAGGAAGACCAACAAGTCTCTGAGCTACACCTTCAATACCAGGTCTGTCTGGGTTCTTGAATGTACTTGCCCAACCTGTAGAGAAGCCGACAAGACGTCCAGCATACCAAAGCTGTGTACCTGCGCACCATCCTTCCTGATGATCCTGATACTTGAACCACTGACCCTTAACGCTACGGTCGCTTGAAATTACTACATTTGAAGTAATATCAGTTAAGTTAAAGCTTGACTGCTTCTTTGAATATGAATCTACACCCTGATGGTCATTATCCCATGCCATACCAGCCCATGTTTCTTCTGTAAGATGCCAGAAATCACCGCCAGTAGCAGACTCATCAACAGGAGTATTTTCGATATTAACGAACCAAGGCGCATTAACAAGAGTAGTGAAATCCTTACCCTTATCCTCTGTTATCACCTGAGAATCGAGATACTTAGCATGAGCAACTGCAAGGTCATTTACGATTTTCTCGTAATAATCCTTTGGAGTGCCAATCTTCTCAGCATCAGTCTCTGCTGCTGCGTCCTTTGCGTTATTAACCGCAGTCCTGAACTCTTCAATTCCTGGGAAAGAAGTTCTTTCAAGCAAGAAAACACATGTCTTATTTATGTCTGCAAGCTTAAGGACAACCTCCTTGGCGTCAACATAAGCAGCCATAGCCTCAGTCAAACGCTGCTTTGCAGCATCAATCTGCTGAGCTGTTTCTGCCTCGTTCACAATTTCATCAATATCACCTGCCAAGTTACCAAGAAGCTCTGCAAGAGCAGGGAAGCCAGCATCATCAAGTTCTGTAACCATGTCAGAAGCCTGTGCTGCAACTTCATTGTATTCTTCCTGAGCAACATCACGGAGATTTTCCTCTGTAGCAGGACCATTATATATTACCTCGATGTTACCGAAGTCGAGACAGTCCTCCTTGATTGCACCAGTCTTTCTGAATCCGAACTTCACATAAGCATCCTGAGTGAGCACGAACTTCTTTTCGTTCACATACTTACCTGCAGCGAAATACTTTCCGAAGCCTTCGCAACAACTTGGACACCAAGTTTCAATTTTATTACCATCCTTATCTACGTAAGTATCCTGATGGTCAGTCATCCAGTCGGAAGTAGTATGGAGTGCTCCTTCATGATTGCCTGACTCAGCGATGGTCTTCATTACACGGTCATTAGCATACGTCACAGTTACCTTATCATCAGCAAGGACATCAGCATACATATGACCATAATCGAACTTACCACCTCTGTGCATGTGGGCAAAGTTATCGGCTGGAGTACCCTCACGATAGAATCCATTGCACCTGAAAGTGTAAGCACCTGCAGGCACCCTTACAATCTGGTAAAAGTCTGTCGTTCCCATACTGTAAAAACCAAATACAGTAGAATAAGTACCATCAGTAGCTGCTGGAAGATACTCATTAGGAGCATCACCCTTCCAAACATTACCAATAGACTTAATGCCGTAACGACCATACTCGAATGTTCCCTTTTCACCGGAGAAGTCAGCACCCAGTTCCTTCAGACCGAGATCCTCAGCAACGTTCTGATCGACGCTCCACTTACTTGGGTCTTGTGCATACATGGCAGAAGCAAACGCCACGAGTGACACGAAAGTAAACAGTTTCTTCATGATTAAGAAAAATGTTAGTTAAAATAAAAAAGGTTAATTAAAATCTCTTAATTTCTCTCTTGCTTGCTTCAGCCTCACCTTAGGTCAGCATCAAAGTATTCATCGAGTCGTCTTTTAAAGTTTAACATAGTCCTCAATGAGTCCTCATCTGTCCTCACGATTCGGCTTGAAGTGTTTCCAACCACAAAGGTCGGAGTTGTTTTCAACCGCAAAAATCAAATTTCACGTTTTAAGCAAAGGAAATAAGCAAAAACAATTCGCAATTTTCATTGTTCATGTATATGCTACCCCTCATTTTTGATGGCAAAATTACAGTTTTACTAACGGCACGACTTTGTAATTTGTTACATATACACACGAAATTGTTACATTCGAAAGAAAAAAATAAGGAATGTAACGATTTTGCCACTTGTTTTGTCTGTTTACATCTGTGTCATTTTTACACTTATCGAAGACTTTTCGTACAAAAGACGATAATACCGATGATATTGTAGAACAAATAAACGATACATATTTTTCATAGAAAAACGAGAAAAACATCAATTCTGGACAAAGTTTTTTATGTTAGCGAGCGAAGAACGAGCGAAGAAGTCTATAACAAGGATAAGAAATGAGAAGGATAATGATAATACCGTATGTCTTTGGAACAGCATTAGCGTTTGGGACAAGATTATAGGTAATAACAAAAACAGAATTATTGATGATATGCACAATGGATGTTATGATGACATTACCTGTCTTGACATATATGCAAGCAAAGAGCAATCCAACAACAAAGGCAAAGACCATCTGAAAAGGGTGGCCATGTGCTATGGCAAAACACATAGAGGAGAACACTATTGCCTGCCTAAAGGTTGAGCCATTTGACTGCATATACCTAATTATAGATTCACGGAAGAGTATCTCCTCCACAATAGGACAAAAAACACAGACAGGAAGGATATTCCACGGACTTTGAGCAAAGCGATAATACTCATTCAAATTCTCAGGCATCACATCAAACATGGAAATAAGAGTGTTGAGTATATAAATCACGAGGACAGAGCCAACAACAGGTTTCCACACACTCTTCAATTCTATGTTTCTTCCGTCAAAGGCGGAGCTGAGGTTAGGCATCTTCATACCACACGCACATAATATGACAATCATGCCACTCGCCAATGTTATCCATCCTATATATGGCATAAGACTTTCTACAATAACATTAACCATGCCAACAAACCCAGCAGAAGATTCGTGTTCGACAGAGCCAAACACATATACCGCAGCTACTACAAGAAGAATAGCCACATAACTTACCAAATAATATAAAAAGACAAGAAGCAAAGGCTTAAAAAAACGATTCATAGGAAAGAGATGAAATATTTTTCAAAGCACTCCCTTGCTACTTGGGAGCTGGAACTTGTAGATGTCACGCTTAACAGCCATCTTGATGCTACGGGCAAGAGCCTTGAAGATACCTTCAATCTTGTGATGCTCATTATCGCCTTCTGCCTTGATGTTGAGATTCATGCGAGCAGCATCAGAGAAACTCTTGAAGAAATGGAGGAACATCTCAGTAGGCATATCACCCACATACTCACGATGGAACTCGGCATCCCATACGAGCCATGCACGTCCACCAAAGTCGAGGGCAACCTGACAGAGACAATCATCCATAGGAAGGGTGTAGCCGTAGCGTTCTATTCCTCGCTTATTGCCAAGTGCCTTGTTGATACACTCGCCAAGAGCAATACCAGTATCCTCAATAGTATGATGCTCATCCACATTAAGGTCACCATTAACCTTGATGCGGAGGTCTATGCTTCCGTGCTTTCCAATCTGTTCGAGCATGTGGTCAAAGAAGCCAAGTCCTGTGTTGATGTCACACTTGCCTGTTCCGTCAAGGTCAAGCCAGATGTCAATATCCGTTTCCTTGGTTGTACGACGAACAGAAGCGATACGTTCGCCAGCAAAAAGTATCTCGGTAATCTTATCCCATGAACCGACACAACGAAGCGAAGCATTTTCCATAAACAAAGGCGACTCCGTAACGGCTGGGTCAGAACTTATGATAAGTGCCTTACAACCGAGATTGAGTGCAAGTTGAGCATCCGTAAGACGGTCGCCTATGACATAGCTGTTGGCAAGGTCATAGTCGCCAGTCATGTACTTGGTAAGCATACCTGTTCCCGGCTTGCGAGTAGGAAGGTTGTCCTCTGGGAAACTACGGTCGATAAGCTGGTCATCAAACTCTATGCCCTCACCACGGAGTGTGCTGAGCATAAGGTTATGCGTTGGCCAGAAATCAGCCTCCGGATAGGAATATGTACCTAATCCGTCCTGATTGCTTACCATCACAAACTCGAAGTCGAGCTTCGTGCGTATGAAATTAAGATTACGGATAACACCCGGAACAAACTGAAACTTCTCGAATGAGTCAATCTGCTCGTCAGCTGGCTCTACGAGGATTGTTCCGTCACGATCTATGAATAATGCTGTCTTCGTCATGTATGTGTATTTGTGAGGTTCTGACGAACACGTCAGAACCATTTTAAACTCTAAATGAACGCCAAGTTCTAAATCTTAACTTTTAACTTATAACTTTTAACTCCTGGATGAATTATTCATCCAGGCGGTATTGGCGGAGGGCAGCGAGAAGCTTGGTGTTCTCCTCCTTCGTACCAATCGTAACACGAATACAGTCGTCACAGAGAACCACACGATTACGGTTACGAACGACAATACCCTTCTCCACGAGATAGCGGTAAATCTTGTCTGCGCCCTTCACCTTAGCAAGGAAGAAGTTGGCATCCGTAGGATAAACCTTGACGCATATAGGAAGAACGGAGAACGCATTAACGAGTGTCTTACGCTCATCAAGGATGAGTGAAATATGTCTCTGGAGAAGCGTCGTGTTGTTGAGTATCTCTATTGCCTTTTCCTGAGTGAGGATGTTCACGTTATAAGGATACTTGACCTTATTGAAGAGGGCAATGATGTCGGTAGAAGCAAATGCCATACCGAGACGGATGCCCGCTGCTCCCCATGCCTTAGAGAATGTGTTAAGCACGATGAGATTTGGATACTTGTCCAAGTCCATACGGAAAGGACGCTGTGAAGAGAAGTCGGAGTAAGCCTCATCTACAATCACGATACCCTGAAACTCACGAATAACCTTCTCAATCTTTTCACGCAGGAAGACATTACCAGTAGGATTGTTTGGAGAACAGATGAAGATAATCTTCGTATTATCGTCACAAGCAGCAAGAAGAGCATCTGGCGAGAAGTCGTAGTTCTCATCAAGAAGTACCTTGCGATACTCTACATCATTTGTTTCGGCACATACCTCATACATTCCGTATGTAGGGGCAATAGCCACCACATTATCCTTGCCAGGACGGCAGAAGATACGGAAAGGAAGGTCGATAGCCTCGTCCGAACCGTTGCCAAGGAAGATATTCTCTACATTCACCCCCTTGAGAGGAGCGATGAGGGCCTTTACCTTGTCTTGAAGCGGATCAGGATAACGGTTCACGTTGTTGTTGTAAGGATTCTCATTGGCATCGATAAACACGTCTGCCTTGAATCCCTTGAACTCGTCACGAGCACAACTATATGGTTTGAGAGCCCAGATATTAGGGCGTACTAATTCCTGAAGATTTTTCATAAGCTGTTAATTCTTACAGTCATTGCATTCTTGTGAGCATCAAGCTGCTCGTTCTCTGCCATCACTTCTACGGCACGGCCTATGCTGCGGATACCCTCAGCGGTGAGTTCCTGAAAGGTAATCTTACGACAGAAACTGTCGAGGTTCACACCACTATAAGCCTTGGCATAGCCAGATGTCGGGAGTGTGTGGTTTGTACCTGACGCATAGTCGCCCGCACTCTCACATGAGTAGTTGCCGAGGAACACGCTTCCTGCATTCACGACCCTCTCTGCCACGTTCATATAATCCTTAACGGCAAGGATAAGATGCTCAGGAGCATACTCGTTACAGATATCAATTACCTCGTCAAGATTCTTAACGACAATAAGTTTACTATATTCAAGTGACTTTGACGCAAGCTCCTTACGTGGAAGCTTTTCAAGCTGCTTGGCTACCTCGGCATCAACCGCCTCAGCAAGAGCAAGGCTATCCGTAAACATTACCGCCTGAGAGTCGGCTCCATGTTCTGCCTGAGAAAGGAGGTCGGCTGCAACAAAGACAGGATTAGCCGAATCGTCTGCCACAACAGCCACCTCACTTGGACCTGCTGGCATGTCGATGGCAACCTCATGGAGGCTTACCTGTTGCTTGGCAGCCATGACAAACTGATTGCCAGGACCGAATATCTTGCTTACCTTTGGCACGGATTCTGTTCCGTAAGCCATAGCTCCGATTGCCTGTACGCCACCTGCCTTGAATATCTTGCTCACGCCTGCAATACGTGCAGCCATGAGGATGGCAGGATTGACCTTACCCTCACGATTAGGAGGAGTGCAAAGAACAATTTCCTTACATCCTGCAATCTTGGCTGGTGTGGCAAGCATGAGAACGGTAGAGAACAGAGGAGCTGTTCCTCCCGGAATATAAAGTCCTACCTTCTCGATTGCAACAGACTTCTGCCAGCATACCACACCCGGAGCTGTCTCAACTTTCTTACCCTCAAACTTCTGGCTTGCATGGAACTTCTCGATGTTATGATGGGCAAGCGTGAGTGCCTGCTTGAGTTCATCACTAACAAGAGTTTCAGCCTCTTGGAGTTCTGTCTCGCTGACCTGAAGCGAATCAAGTTGAACCTTGTCAAACTTGAGTTCGTACTCCTTGACAGCAACATCTCCACGAGCCTGAATGTCATCGAGAACGGTCTTTACCGTCTCACGAAGTTCGCTGGCATCACGATGTGGGCGTTCAAGGAAAGAAGCCCACTCGGACTTAGCTGGAAATTTGACGATTTGCATGAGTCGAGTTGTTTTGTTTGTGAATTATTTGAGCTTTCAGCCAAGGACGGCTGAAAGATAGTTGCATTTGTTTGCTTTATCCGCCCTCCATTTAGGGAGGGTCGGGGTGGGTCTTAAAGAATCATCTTTTCGATTGGAGTTACGAGGATTCCCTCTGCTCCGAATGACTTGAGCTGACCTACGATTTCCCAGAAATGCTTCTCATCGAGAACGGCAGATACTGAACACCAGTCAGGGTCAGCAAGTGGAATGATAGTAGGACTCTTGAGACCCGGGAGAACCTCGATAATCTTTTCGAGGCTTGACTTAGGAGCGTTCATGCTCACATACTTCTTGTCCTCTGCAATAAGAACAGAGTTGATACGGAAAAGAAGTTCGTCAAGTACAGCCTTCTTCTCGTCAGAAAGCTTCTTGTCGCCAATAAGGAGAGCCTCACTCTGCATTACGACCTCTACCTCACGGAGGTTGTTGCTCACGAGAGTAGAGCCAGAGCTTACAATATCGAAGATACCGTCAGCAAGTCCAATACCAGGAGCAATCTCCACAGAACCCTGAATCACATGGATGTCGATGTTCACATGATGCTCCTTCATGAATGTACGAAGGATGTTAGGATAAGAAGTAGCAATCTTCTTACCGTCAAACCATTGAACACCAGGATACTCTATTGCCTTAGGAATAGCAAGAGAGATGCGGCACTTGGAGAAACCGAGACGCTTGATGATTTCTGCGTCCTCGCCACGCTCTACGAATTCATTTTCTCCTACGATACCGATATCAGCAACTCCGTCTGCAACTGTCTGAGGAATATCATCATCGCGGAGATAAAGAACCTCAAGTGGGAAGTTGCTTGCCTGTACAAGCAAGGTGCGCTTGCTACTTGGAACCTTGATACCTGCCTCCTGAAGGAGATTGATTGTGTCTTCGTAAAGACGTCCCTTTGATTGAACTGCAATTCTAAGCATTTTATTTTGCGATTTTAATTGTTATTATTCTATTTTGTGTAAAAAAACGGCGAGCCAAAGACGGCTCGAAAAGAGAGAAGCGAGCCAAGCATGACTCAAGACGAAACGCTAAAGCCACGGAAGGCTCGAAAAGAGCAGCCTCGCTTCTGGCTTTAGTCACCCTCCCCTCGGGGAGGGATGGGGAGGGGATCCCTACTCAATCACAAGATTACCTGTGATGATAGTCTTGTTGAGACTGAGATAAGTGGCAATGAGCGGACGTGGCCTCATCTCTTCATTATGTCGGAACCATTCGAGTATGTCCTCAAATGAGTATGCGTCTGTATCAAATACGACATAGTCGGCTGTTTTTTCCGACTTCTCTGGAATAGATGACGAAATGGAATGGTACAGATGATTCTTTTCCATCAACGTCTCCATGTCCCTGAGATTACGTCCCTTGCCGACAAGGAGATAACGCTTACGTCTCATATACTGTACAGATGTCTGACGCTTGACTGAGCGACGCCTGAACTGCTGCGTGATGAACGTAAGTACCGCCTTGCCATAGATGGCGAGAGTGACGATGAGAATGAGCGGGAAGTTGTAGCGTCCAAAATGCTTATGGAAAAAGATAAGCATGGAGTTGTAGAACGCATTAACATACCTGAACGAGCATTTCTGCGTACTCTCACCCTTGTAATGCAAGATGCTTGTAGGGATGTAGTAGTTCTTGTATCCAGCCTTGAGTATTCGGTATGAGAGGTCGATGTCCTCGCCATACATGAAGAAGTCCTCATCAAGCAATCCGCATTTGTCAAGCACGCTCTTGCGCATAAACATACACGCACCCGACATTATCTCTATTTGTCCCACCTTGTCGGATGGGATAAACTGCATATAATATCTGCCAAAGACACGACTCTGAGGAAAGAGGGAGCAAAGACCCGTCATCTTGCAGAATGATGTCCAAGGTGTTGGTACTCCACGCTTTGACTCAGGAGCAAAGGAACCGTCAACACGGAGCATCCTCACTCCTGCGCCACCTGCATCCGGGTGGGCATCGAGGAAAGCAACGCAATCCCTGAGCGTATTCTCTCCTATTATAGTGTCAGGATTGAGGAGCAGGACGTACTCGCCTCTTGCCACTCGCAAAGCCTGATTGTTTGCCTTGGAGAATCCAGCATTAAAGTCATTCTTGATGAAATAAACCCAAGGGAACTTGCTCTTGAGATATTCCACAGAGTTGTCCGTGCTGTTGTTGTCAACCACATAGACCTCTCCCGTCATACCATGCAAAGCACGCTCAACGGAGAGCAGACATTGCTCCACGTAGCGCTTCACATTATAGTTTACTATGACGACAGATATCTTCATCCTCCCACTCTCCGTTCCTTATTCCTGATTTACTTTCTCAAGATAAGCGTCTATCTGCTTGCGCTTTGGCCAGCACATGAGCATTATCACACCAACAACGAGGGCACACATGGCTCCAGTAATGTTGAATGTCAGATAATAAGCGCACATATCCACTACAGCAATGGCGCACAAAGTAAGGCTGCGCACCAAGGCATAACGAAGGAGGCGGTTGAGAGCCTCATCATTATCCATTCGGCGAAGCGAATGGTTGATACAGAGTGAGTAGAATTTAAGCGTGAGTGGCACACCTATTATCGTGAGACAAATGGTTACGAGATTGAGTATGAACTCATCCTCACCCTTTGGTTCCACGACATAATCTACAAACATATTGAGTTCGCCACACACAGCCACGGCAATTGCGATGACCATTGATGCGACGATACTTGATTTTATGTATAATAAGACTTTCTCTGTTTTCTTTTCCATATTTGTTAGTTTCCAGTAAAAGGCACTCGATTGATGAGCGAGCGTCCGAGAGTCATCTCGTCGGTATATTGAAGCTCATCATTTATTGACATTCCTCGTGCAAGGACGGTAAGCTTCACATCTGTATTATGTGCCAGCTTACGGTAGATGAAGAAGTTGGTAGTGTCACCCTCCATCGTACTGCTGAGAGCAAGGATGACCTCCTTCACACCCCCTGCATCCACTCTCTCCACGAGGCTCTCAATCTCAAGGTCGCTCGGTCCTATTCCGTCCATAGGGCTTATGACGCCCCCAAGGACGTGATAAAGTCCGTGGTACTGCATGGTAGCCTCTATTGCCATCACATCCTGTATGTTAGCTACAACGCACACCGTGCTTGCGTCACGCTGAGGATTGGAGCACAACTGACACACTTCCGTGTCGGAGATGTTATGGCACACCTTGCAGTACTGTACCTCGTGCCTTAGGTTCTGTATAGCATGGCAGAAACTATCAACCGTACCTACCTCAAGCCTCAAGGTGTGCAGAACAAGGCGCATAGCCGTCTTCCTACCTATTCCAGGCAGTTTGGCAAACTCGTCCACAGCGCGTTCCAAAAGAGCAGAGGAATACTGTTGGTTCATTTCCGTCGTCTATATTAGTAATTCAGTTAAAACGGCGGCAAAGTTACAAAAAAAAAGCCGCCAAACAAAATTTAGTGATGATTATTACATTTCTCTTACCATCCTCTTATGTTTCTCTTTGAAACTTAAGAGAAACGTAAGGAAAGCATATAGCAATAGCGAGGCACAGGAAACTCCAAGTCAAAGTAGCGACTAAGTACTGACTAAGTACTGACTAAGTACTGACTCACATGAGACTATTATGAGACTCTCAAAAAACCTCCTCAATGAGTCCTCAATGCCTCCTCATGGGAGAGTGCCAAAGACGGCTCTCATGCTCCCCTGTTTTGGGCAGCCATTCCCCCGTGGGGGTGACGGCTACTTTTTAGACACAGGCACGTCAATCATGTCGCCTGTGATGAAGATGCGAGAGATGTCTGCCTTACAGTTAGAACGGAGAGTGACGGTCTTCTTGAACTTACCAGTCATCTTGCCAAATCCGTTGTATGTCACCTTTATCTCACCCGTAGCACCAGGAGAGATTGGGTCTTTAGGATATTCAACCGAAGTACATCCGCATGACGCATGGGCATAGTTGATAATGAGATTCTTCTTGCCAGTATTGGTAAACTTGAAAGTTGCAACACGCACAGGGTCTTCTACGGAGAACTCCCCGACATCTATCGTTGTCTTCTCGAACGTCATCTGGGGATACTTCTTTGCATTTACGCTCATCGCAGTCATGAGGGCGATGAGAATCATTACTATTCTTGACTTCATATTTGATTTTTTTTGTTTTCAAAATACATTTTCACGAGCAAAATTAGTAAAAAAAGTATTATTAACACATAATATGATAGAAATATAACATTTTTTTGTAATTTTGCACGACATTTGCTCCAAATACACGGAGTACAACTATTCCGAGTTACAAAAAGAACTCTTTTACGTGGCTTTTTCTGTCACTATGAGCTTTATGTTTATCGCACCAAGAGCAGATGAAGAAAGGCTTCTTCTTCGTCCTTGCCCGCAGGTACAAAAGAATGGAAATAATAACACAAAAACAATATGAAGGATAAAAATCAACTTATCGGATGGATTCTCATTGCGATTGTCCTCTTCGGCTGGACATGGTACAGCCAGAAGGATGCTGCCCAGCGTCACGCAGAGCAGGTAGTTAGAGACTCCATCGAGAATGTTCGCATGATCGAACAGGCAAAAATCGAGAAAGAAAAGGCTAAGAAGGAGAACGCAGAGAAGATGGCTGAACTTGCAGACACTCTCAACCCTCTCCATGCAGCACGCCAGATAAAGGAAACAACAACGGTCATCAAGAACGACCTCCTTGCACTCACAGTATCAAGCAACGGAGCACAGCTCAAGAAGGCAGAAATCCTCAACCCTGACTACAAGAATCAGGAGGGAGGCAACGTCGTACTCTTTGACGGCGACGACAACTCTTTCGTCATCAGCATCGACGGAAAGAGCACAAACATCCTGACAAGCGACTTCGAGTTTGAGCCAAAGGACGTAACAGATTCAAGTGTAACCATGTCACTCCCTATCGCAGGCGGTTCACTCGACATCGTTTATGAGCTTATCCCTGAGTCATACTTCGTCAACATGACTGTAAAGGCTAACAACCTTGACGGATTCTTCCCTTCAAACACAAAGAGCATGAACATCCTCTGGAAGGAGGCAATGAAGCAGCAGGAGAAGGGCTACGACTTCGAGAACCGTTATGCTACAATCACCTACCGCAACACGGAGAACGACACAGAGGAGCTCTCAAGCATGGGTGGCGACGAGGAAGAGGACGAGTTTGAGAGTCGCGTAAAGTGGATTTCATACAAGGACCAGTTCTTCAGCCAGATTCTTATTGCCGACAATCCTTTGCAGGTAAACACAATGGAGTCAAAGAAGCTTGCAGAGAAGAGCGGCTACCTCAAGACATACACAACAGACATGAAGGCTAACTTCGACCCTAAGGGCGTGAAGCCAACAGCATTCACATTATACCTCGGTCCTAACAAGTTCTCTACTCTCAAGGACCACGAGGAGCTTCTCGGTCAGGACGACCTCGACCTCCAGTCACTCGTTTACCTCGGATGGCCAATCATTCGCTGGATTAACCGTTTCGTATTCCTCTACATCTTCGACTGGATGACAGGATGGGGACTCAACATGGGTATCATCCTTCTCCTCCTCACCATTGCAGTCAAGATTGCAGTATTCCCACTCATGAAGAAGTCACACATCGCCTCAAGCAAGATGCGTGTGCTCCGTCCAAAGTTGGATGAACTTGCAAAGAAATACCCTGACCCAAGTCAGGCAATGCAGAAGCAGACAGAATCCATGCAGCTCTATAGCGAGTATGGAGCAAACCCAATGGGCGGCTGTCTCCCTATGCTCATACAGATGCCAATCTACGTGGCACTCTTCAACTTCATTCCTAACGCCATCGAGCTTCGTGGCGAGTCATTCCTCTGGGCAAAGGACCTCAGTACATACGACGACGTAATCAACTGGGGCTTCAACATCTGGGGAATAGGCGACCACCTCTCTATGTTCTGCGTACTCTGGTGCGTAACAACCGTAGCCATGACATTCTTCACTATGCGTCAGCAGCAGGATGCCATGACACCTGAGCAGGCAGCACAGATGGGTATGATGAAGTGGTTCCAGTACCTGATGCCGATTATCTTCTTCTTCACATTCAACGGCTACTCATCAGGTCTTACATTCTACTACTTCATTTCTACACTCATGTCCGTCCTCATCATGTGGGTACTCCGCAAGACAACTGACGACGAGGCACTCCTCCGCCAGATGGAAGAGCGTCGCAAGCAGCGCAAGGCTGATGCAGCCAACGGCAAGAAGCCATCAAGCATGTTTGCACGTCTTCAGGAACTCCAGCAGATGCAGATGGAAATGCAGAAACAGAATCAAGCACAAAAGAAATAACAATTAGGAATGAGGAATTAGGAATGAGGAATTGACACTCCATTCCTAATTCCACATTCCTAATTCCTAATCATACTTAATATGTTAAAGGCTTTAACAATCGTAACGGCTTCATTACTTGCCATGACAGATGTACAGGCACAGCCAAAGACATTCATCGGCCGCCAGACACCAAAGATTGTGAACCGCCAGTTCACACCTGAGGATCTCTGGGCAATGGGACGAGTAGGTGGTGCAACAGTTGCACCCGACAGCAAGACAGTAGTATATAATGTAAGCTACTATAGTGTGGAGGAGAACAAGAGCCACACAGTAATATATAAGGTGAACAGCGACGGTACAGGAGAGCAGCTCCTTACCACAGCCAAGACTTCCGAGCTTTCACCTAAGTTTATTAAGAACGGAACACAGATTGCCTTTCTCGGAGCAGATGCAGAAGGAACCATGCAGCTCTGGGCAATGAACCCAGACGGCACAGGACGCATCCAGCTCACAAAGGAAAGGGAGGACGTGGAGGATTTCACTTTCTCTCCAGACGAGAAGAAGGTCATCCTCGTCAAGTCAATAAAGTACGGCAAGCGTACAAGCGACCTCTATCCTGACCTCCAGAAGGCAAGCGGACGTGTAATCAACGACCTCATGCATCGCCATTGGGACGAGTGGGTAGAGAACATCCCACACTCTTTCGTTGGCGACTTTGACGGAACAGCCGTAACAAACGTGAAGGACATCCTTGAGGGTGAGCCATACGAGTGCCCTATGAAACCTTTCGGCGGAATTGAGCAGCTTGCATGGAGCACAGACAGCAAGACAATCGCATACACTTGCCGCAAGCTCGAAGGACGTGACTACGCATGTTCAACAGATGCTGACATCTATCTCTATGACGTGGCAACAGGTAAGACAAAGAACATCTGCAAGCCAGAGGGTTATGTACGTCCAGCCGTTGACTACACAGAGTCACTCAAGAATCAGAAGGTAAACACAGAAGCTCCTGTCGTAGGCGGAATGACATTCGCAGGTTACGACATCAACCCTTCATTCTCACCTGACGGCAAGTACATCGCTTGGCAGAGCATGCGTCAGGATGGATATGAGAGCGACATCAACCGCCTCATCATCATGGACCTCAAGACAGGCAACTGCCGTCAGCTTGCAGCCGACTTCGACAGCAACGTGGAGTCATTCACATGGAGTGCAGACAGCAAGAAGATTTACTTCAACGGAGTATGGCATGGCGAGATCCACGTCTATTCAGCTGACGTAAAGACAGGTGCAAGCAAGAAGATTACCGAAGGACAGTATGACTTCACAAGCGTACAGCTATTTGGCAAGAACCTTCTCTGCGGTCGTCAGTCAATGTGCGAACCTACTGACCTCTACATCGTAAGCACAAAGGATGGTAGCGCAAAGCGTCTCACAAATGAGAACAAATATTTCTTCGACAATATCGACTTCGGAAAGGTTGAGCCACACTGGACAAAGGCAACAGACGGAAAGTCAATCCTCTCATGGATTGTCCTTCCTCCTAACTTCGACAAGACAAAGAAGTACCCTACCCTCCTCTTCTGCGAGGGCGGTCCTCAGAGTCCTGTGAGCCAGTTCTGGTCATTCCGTTGGAACATGATGATTATGGCAGCCAACGGCTATGTGGTCGTAGCACCTAACCGTCGTGGTCTCCCTGGATTCGGTCACGAGTGGAACGAAGAGATTTCGCTCAATTACGGTGGTCAATGTATGGACGACTATCTCTCTGCAATTGACGATGCAGCCAACAACCTTCCATACGTTGACAAGAATCGTCTCGGATGTGTAGGTGCAAGCTTCGGAGGATATTCCGTTTACTGGCTTGCAGGTCACCACAACAAGCGTTTCAAGGCATTCATCGCTCATGATGGCATCTTCAATATTGAGCAGCAGTACCTTGAGACAGAAGAGATGTGGTTTGCTAACTGGGATATGGGTGGCGCATTCTGGAACGGTCATCCTAAGACATTCGAGAACTCACCTCACCGTTTCGTGGACAAGTGGGACACACCAATCCTCTGTATTCAGGGTGAGAAGGACTACCGCATCGTGACATCACAGGCAATGTCTGCCTTCAACGCAGCACGTCTCCGTGGCATCCCTGCCGAGTTCCTCTGCTTCCCAGACGAGAACCACTGGGTACTCAAGCCACAGAACGGTATTCTCTGGCAGAGAAGATACTTCAACTGGTTGGATAAATATGTAAAATAAAAAATAACATAGAGTGTCGGATTCGGCACTCTATACACCTAAACCTTTAACAAAAAATGTCAGAAAAGATTCAAAAGAAGCTTAGCGACTCTCCAGCTATGCGTTGGACAGCGCTCATCATAGTATCTGTAACAATGATGTTCGGATACTTCTTCACAGACGTAATGTCTCCACTTGAGCCATTGCTCACAGCAGCTGCAGGTTCAGAGAACGGAATGGGACTTGGATGGACATCATCTGAGTACGGATTCTTCTCAGGAGCATACGGACTCATGAACGTGTATCTCCTCCTCCTTTTCTTTGGAGGAATCATTCTTGATAAATTCGGTATCCGTTTCACAGGTGTACTCTCTACAGCTCTCATGTTTGCGGGCGCACTCATCAAGTGGTGGGCAGTTGCAAACCATTTCGAAGGAACAATGTGGGTGCCTTTCGGTGGAGATGTACAGGTACAGGTGGCTTATGCAGCACTCGGCTTTGCCATCTATGGTGTAGGATGCGAGATTGCAGGTATCACTGTTAGTAAGGTAATCGTTAAGTGGTTCACAGGTCATGAGCTTGCTCTTGCCATGGGACTTCAGGTTGCACTTGCTCGTATCGGTACAGCAGTTGCCCTTGGAGCAGCCCTTCCAATAGCAAAAGCATTTGGTGGTGTTAGCGCATCTGTAGGACTTGGTGCTGCTTGTCTCTGCATCGGTATGATTTCATTCATCGTTTACAACGTGATGGACAAGAAGGAAGATGCAGCAGCTGCCGCAACAGAAGGCGAAAGTGAAGAAGGCTTTAAGTTCAGCGACCTTGGTGTACTCTTCCTCAACAAGGGATTTTGGTACATCACACTCCTCTGTCTCATGTTCTACGCAGGAGTATTCCCATTCCTTAAGTTTGCCACAAAACTTATGGTATTCAAATACGGAGTAGATGCAGAGGTAGCAGGTCTTATTCCTGCCATGCTCCCATTCGGAACAATATTCCTCACTCCATTCTTCGGAGGAATATATGACAAGCACGGCAAGGGTGCAACACTCATGATTATCGGTTCTATTCTTCTTACAATAGTTCACGTAATATTTGCACTTCCAATCAACTCCTGGCTTCTTGCCATTGCAGTCATGATTGTGCTCGGTATTGCATTCGGTCTTGTGCCATCAGCCATGTGGCCATCCGTTCCAAAGATTATTCCAATGAAGCTTCTCGGAACAGCATACGCAGTTATCTTCTACATTCAGAACATCGGTCTCTCCATGGTTCCAATGTGGATTGGTTCTGTAAACGACAAAAACACAGACGCATCAGGCATTATTGACTACACAGAGTCCATGACGATCTTTGCTGGCTTTGGAGCAGTTGCGATTATCATTTCTTTCCTCCTTCTCCTCGAAGACAAGAAGAAAGGTTACGGTCTCCAGAAGCCAAACATCAAGTAAAAATCATGAGTTATGAGTCATGAGTTATGAGTTGCCAAGCACGACTAATAACTCATAACTCACGACCCACAACAGATAATTAACAACCAATATTCATAACTTAAAAACTTTTTAACCTATGTTCGAAGGACAGCCAAAAGGTCTTTGGACCTTAGCCTTGGCAAATACAGGCGAACGCTTCGGTTACTACACGATGCTCGCCGTATTTACCCTCTTTCTACAAGCGAACTTCGCTTTTGACGAGAAATTGACAAGTACTATTTTCTCAAGTTTCCTTATGCTCGTATATTTCCTCCCACTTTTTGGAGGTATATTAGCAGATAAATTCGGTTACAGTAAGATGGTAACAATCGGAATCTTTATCATGTTCATTGGCTATGTGTTACTCGCTATGCCACTTGGAAAGGATTCATTCGCTATCATCGCAATGGCAGGAGCACTTCTCCTTGTCAGTCTTGGTACAGGTCTCTTCAAGGGAAACCTTCAGGTAATGGTAGGTGACCTCTATAATGCCCCAAACTATGCTAACAAGCGCGATGCAGGATTCTCCCTCTTCTACATGGCAATCAACATCGGTGCCATGTTCGCTCCTACAGCAGCAATCAAGATTATGGAATGGGCACAGAACTCACTTGGCGTAAGCGAGGCTGATTCTTATCACTACGCTTTCGGTGTGGCATGTGCATCACTCATAGCATCCATCCTCATCTACTATCTCGGTAAGTCAACATTTGCACAGGTCATCACATCTGCAAAGAAGGATGCAAAGGACACTGCCAAGGCCGTTGCAGACGAGCTTACTCCTGCTGAGACAACAGAGCGCATCATCTGCCTCTGCCTCGTGTTTGCAGTAGTCATCTTCTTCTGGATGGCATTCCACCAGAACGGTCTTACTCTCACATTCTTTGCACGCGACTATACTGCCACATCATCTACAGGCGCACA
>CAMOVB010000025.1:0-22527 GCA_946626925.1 uncultured Prevotellaceae bacterium | reverse complement strand
CACCAATATATGTGCGACGATGTCCTCTGATTTCTGATTCGTCGTGAAGACCTCCGAGGCTTATGCGCACATATTTACGCTTCATGGCTGTGGCAATGCTCTTTCCGAGTGATGTCTTACCAACACCTGGAGGGCCGTAGAGACAGATGATAGGGCTCTTGAAGTCGCCTCTCATCTTGAGGACTGCCAAGTGTTCAAGGATGCGCTCCTTCACTTTTTCCATGCCGTAGTGGTCAGAGTTGAGAACCTTCTCAGCATTGTTGATGTTGAGGTTATCCTTGGTGTATTCGTTCCAAGGAAGGTTGAGCATCGTCTGTGCGTATGAGTATTCAACCTGAAACTCTGGGCTTTGAGGACTTGTGCGTTTCAGTTTCTTGATTACCTTGTTGAAGGCTTCGTCCACGTTCTTTCCCCATTTCTTGTCTTTAGACTTCAAGACAAGCTCGTTGATGTCTGAGTTGGAATCGTCCTCGCCAAGCTCCTGCTGGATATTCTGAATCTCCTGACGGAGGAAATACTCGCGTTGCTGCTTGTTGAGACTTTCCCTCGTGTCATGCTGGATACGGTTCTTGAGTGAAAGGAACTGGTATTCGCGGTCAACGATGGTGAGGAGGGCGTTTGCCCTTGCCATGAGATTGTTCATCTCAAGGAGGACGTAACGTTCTGGGTTGGTTACGTCGATGTTTGTACAGATGAAGTTGATTATAGCTTCTGGCTCTGTAATGTTGGTGAGAGCCATGAATGCGCTTGGGTTGCTACCCTTGAAGCACTTGATGGCTGTTTCCTTGAGAGTGGCGATGAGTGCCTTGAAGTATTTGTCGTTTGCGCTTGGCACTTCTTCCTCAGGCGCATTTTCTATGTGACCTGTGAGGTATGCGCCTGTGTTGTCGAGGTCGAGGAGCCTTATACGTTGATAGCCTTGGATGACTGCCATCTTTGTGCCGTCTGGAAGGCTTATGACCTTGAGTACCTTGGCAAGGCAACCGTATTCATAGAGGTCGCTCTTGTCTGGGTATTCCACTGCGTCGTCCTTCTGTGAGAACACGGCGATGGATGAGTTCCTGCTTGATGCTTCCTGTACAATCTGTAATGATGACTTCCTTCCTACGCTGATAGGCAGGATGGAAAGTGGAAAAAGCATGACGTTTCTTACTGGCAATACTGGCAATGGTTCGTTCATGTCCACAGTTTGATCAGTAAGATTTGTCTTTTCTATGTTCGCAATGAAAGAAAGCGTCCCTTCTGAAGGGGCTTCTTCCATGAATTCGTCAAACGGAAAATCGTTCATTTTATATCGTTGTGTAAACTTTTCTTGAAAAATGTATGCGCACTTTACGCGTAATGTAAACTAAAAACGGGGCAAAATTACGAAAAAAAGTTGAGATACCTTTTATATTATACTTAAATAATATTAAAAAGGAAGCGACAAGATGCTTCGCAGCAGCTTGTCGCTTAAAATTCTTACATGTATATTCTCACCTTTACCAAAAAGAAATTAAGTTTTATAAGTAGTATGGGAAACCGTAGGACGGCACGGTATTTATGAATCGATGCTTTAGATTTGTACCGCCCAAACGGGTTTTGACAAATTTAGTAAGTTCTGTAGAGAAGCCATGCATCCTTGTAGATGCTGCGGAGCTTGTCACGTGAACTTGTTGCTGCTTCCTTTGTGTCATGTGAAGAAGCAATCACGCGGTACATACCAGTGTCTGGGTTTTTTGCGAGTTGTGCGCTGTAACCCTTCTCGACCAATTCATTGCGACGCTTGTTGGCGTTGTCAACGCTCTTGAAAGAGCCTGCTACCACGTTGTAAGCCTTGATGTTTCCTCCGCCTACTACGTCGAGACGTTCCTGGCGGATTTCGTTTGAAGAAGACTTTGCTGTCGTAGTTGTTGTGGTAGTAGTTGATGCCTTTCTCTGTCGTATGCTTGTATAAGACTGAGTCTCTTCTCTTGGAGTTACAGGCGCTACCTCTACAGGTTCAGAATCGTCCTGTGTGTAGAGTTCCTGATTCTTTGCCTTCTCGTAGGCAGCCTTCCATGATGCTTCCTTGGAAGTGCCACAAGATATAAATGATACTGTTGCGATGAGCGCAATGCCCATCAGAATAAGCTTTTTCATAATTATATAAAGATTGGATGTTGTGTAGCTTGTTTTTTTGTTGTTTCCTCTTTGCGTTTTGGCTTTTATTACCCGATGCTATTTTTCCACCTTGACGAAACTGGAGTTCTTTATCGTGTTCTTAAGTCGTACTGCAGAACGGAAGTTGATGTTCTTGACCTTGACTGATGGCGCTCTTAACTCGTCTTCGCTTTCCACCAGTTTAGATTCTGCTGACACTGAGAATGTCCCCAATCCATCGATATAGACGTTGTAGCCATTCATCAGATTAGTTGCTACGGAGGAGGATATTGCCTCGATGGCTGCTCTGAGGTCAGCCACTGTGAGTGTGCAACCCGAAGAGATTTCCTGACAGAGGCTTAGCGTGTCTATTGTGCCCTTTGTCACAACCTGCGCATAGTAGCCTTTCTTAGGACTCTTGCTGATGTTGTCCTTCATGGGCGTTACTCTGTATGGGATACTCATCGTTACAACTATTTTTATGATTTAATAACTTTTTGTACTTCTTTAGTCAGTTTTTTTTAGACCTTTTTCTTGTTTGCTGTACGTCTTATTTTTTTTTGTCGTACATCTTACTTTCAAAAGGTGTACTGCAAAGGTATGTTGTTTTTTCGTTACGGCACATACAAAAAGTGTGAAAAAGTGTTAAAACGCTAAAATTTCTCTGTTTTTTCGGCTGAAATAAGTATTTTTGGGTGCTTTTTAGTGCATTTTAGGCATTATGAAGCGTAAATGACATGATTTATCAACCGTGTGGTCGGTGTTGAAATCGACCCGTTAAAAGTTTAATGTTATGGGAAAAGGTAATGGTTTGGCATTGGCAGCTGCTTTTCTTGGCGGTGCAATCGTAGGTGCGGCAGCAGGTCTTCTTCTTGCTCCGGATAAGGGTGATGAGACACGCAAGAAGATTCGTGAGGCTCTTGAGAAGAGTGGAATCAATATCGGTAAGGAAGAACTGGAGAAACTTGTCGGCAGGGTTAAGGATGCCGTGACAGGTTCCGATGAGGAAAACGATTCAGAGGAGGAAGAATAAAAAAAGTTTCACCCCGTGTACTCTTGTCAGTAAGTAGTGGGGGATGTGTGTTTCTAATATGAAGAAGATTAAGGTTCCTCGTGAGGAACGTGAACTATTGACACTGTTGTGCCGTTACCTCAGGTTGGAGGCTGTGGATAAACTTACGGTGGCAACTACTTTCGTTGTGGTTGCCCTTGTGATGTTTGCCTTGGGCACGTGTGCCTTGTTCTTCCTGAGTTCAGGACTTGTTAAGAGCCTCTCTGCCGTTGTGGGAGATGAGGCATTGGCTAATTATATAGTAGGTGGAACGCTGCTGGTTGTCATCATCGTCTTCTATGTATTCCGTGTGCGCCTTGTGGAGAATAGGGTGGTGGCGATAATCTCTGCTTCCATCCTCCGTGCCGAGTCTGATGCTGCGGAAGATGAAGAAGAGGATAAGGATGATGACGGTGGAAAGGATGAAAACGAATGATGGCATGAAACAAGTACAGAAGTATAATACGTTGGATGAACTGCGTGCGGAGAAGGCTGAGGTGAGCCGTCGCCTGGGCAAGGGCGTGGAGAAATTGCAATCGGACATCGTGGAAAGTTTCGTGCCAGAGAACTCTCTCCTCGATTCTGCATTCTCTTATATAAGGTATGTGGGGTATGCCATGACTGCTTTCAAGACGGCACGTACTGTGATGAACGCTATTGCTTTCATGCGTAGGCGGAAGTGGTTCTAATGGGAATTAAGAATCAAGAGTTAAGAATTAAGATTTAGAAGCTAAGCGAGGCGTTCTCACTGACCATAGGGGAAAATTAAGAGTTAAGATTTAGGAATGGAAAGAACAAGAACGTGGACAAAGAATACATAATTGTTTAGTCCTCTTGGCAAATTCTTAATTCTTAATTCTTAATTCTTAATTTAAATTCCCTATCTTTGCACAAATTTGACCAATGATGAATAATATACATATAGATAAGGCGGTGGCTGAGAAGGCTTATAAGGAGAAGTCGGCTGCCGAATTCATTGATTTTGTTACTGACAGTTACATAGAGCAGCTTGGCGGAGGTCTTACCGCCGAGAACATGGCTATGCTCAATACTGACCAGCATACATTGCTTGCTTACCGTTACCTCAAGGATGAGGTGATGGAGGGAGGCTTCATCCAGCTTATCGTCAATGGCTATGCTGGATATGTGCTCGAGGGACCTTTTGCTCTTGTACTCAAGAAGGAGTGGGGACTTCGTGACCTCTCAAAGCTTATCTTTGAGGCAAAGAAAGAGTATCACCTCAATCGTGAGAAGTTGGAGGCAGACATGAATGACGAGGAGTTCATGGCTATCTATGAGGAACTTGAGAAACTGAATGATCTCGGTGATGACTTCCTCGACGAGCATCAGGAAAAGACGACACCTGCCATCGCTAAGTATGTGATGGAGAATATTGAGAAGTTTTAAGCCAAGCCCCCCGACCCCCGAAGGGGGCGGCCATCCGGAGCATGGGGCTAGATAAGCTAGAAACTCTAGATAATCTAGAACAACTAGAACTTCTGGAAAAACTTAGAAAAGATGAAGAAGAAAGAGATAAAACAAGCGGCAATAAACATCAAGAACAAGCGTGCATCGTTTGACTTTGAGTTTATCGATACATATACTGCAGGAATAGTGTTGACAGGCACGGAGATTAAGAGTATCCGTCAGGGTAAGGCGAGCCTTGTCGATACTTTCTGCTATTTCAACCGTGGTGAACTGTGGGTCAAGAACATGTTCATCAATCAGTACATGGAGGGTTCGTACAACAACCATGTGGAGCGTAGGGAACGTAAGCTCTTGCTCAACAAGAAAGAGCTTCGCAACCTTGAGGGCGACATCAAGTCACCTGGTTACACCGTCGTACCTGTCCGTGTCTTTATCAATGAGAAGGGACTTGCCAAGATGGTTGTCGCTCTTGCCAAGGGTAAGAAGGAATACGACAAGCGTCAGAGTCTCAAGGAAAAGGAAGATAAGCGTGAGATGGCAAGAATGTTCAAGCACTGACCCTAAAGGGAGTTAATAGTTAACAGTTAAAAGTTAAGAGTTAAAAAATAACTTCCTTTATTTCCATTACACACAAAATTAACTACACACAAAAGCCCCGACGTGGCAACTACTCTCCTCCATGTAGGGAGGGGATAGGGGTGGTTAGATATGTCAATACAAGAACAAATAAAACACCGCATACTCATCCTTGATGGTGCAATGGGAACGATGATTCAGTCGTACCATCTCAAGGAGGAGGATTTCAGAGGCGAGAGATTCAAGGATATACCAGGCATCATGGCTGGTAATAACGATATCCTCAGCATCACTCGTCCGGATGTCATTCGTGATATCCATCGTCGCTACCTCGATGCAGGTGCCGACATCATCACTACAAATACATTCTCAAGTCAACGCATCTCAATGGTTGACTACAACGTGACGGAATACTGCCGTGAGATTAACCTTGCGGCGGCTCGCATCGCACGTACCATTGCTGACGAATACACGGCTAAGAATCCTGACAAGCCTCGCTTTGTGCTTGGTGACGTGGGACCTACCAACAAGACGTGTTCGCTCTCGCCTGATGTCAACGACCCAGCTCTCCGTGGTCTTACGTTCGATGAGCTTGCCGATGCCTATACCGAGCAGATGGTGGCTCTCCTTGAGGGTGGGGTGGATGCCCTGATTCTTGAGACGTGCTTCGACACGCTCAACGTGAAGGCTGGTATCTATGCGGCTGAGGATGCTATGGCTCAGACGGGTCGCAAGGTGCCGCTTATGATTAGTGTCACGGTGAGTGATGTGGCTGGTCGCACCCTTTCGGGTCAGACGCTCGATGCGTTCCTTGCAAGCATTCAGCATGCCGATATCTTTTCCGTGGGACTTAACTGCTCCTTCGGCGCCCGTCAGTTGAAGCCGTTCCTACGCCACCTTGCGGAGCATGCGCCTTACTACATCACGGCTCATCCTAATGCAGGTCTCCCTAACTCGCTCGGTCTCTATGACCAGACACCTGAGATGATGGAGGAAGAGGTGCGTGAGTATGTGGAGGAAGGACTCGTCAATATCCTCGGAGGATGCTGCGGTACGTCTGATTCGTACATTGCCAAGTACCCTTCGTTCGTTGAGGGAAGGAAACCGCATGTGCCTGTTGAGAAGCCACGCAACATGTGGCTTTCAGGTCTTGAACTCATGGAACTCACTCCAGAGCGCCGTTTCGTCAATGTGGGTGAGCGATGCAACGTGGCAGGTTCGCGCAAGTTCCTGCGACTTATCAACGAGAAAAACTACGATGAGGCGCTGTCCATCGCACGTAAGCAGGTGGAGGACGGTGCGCTCGTACTCGATGTCAATATGGATGACGGTCTTCTTGATGCCAAGGCAGAGATGACCACGTTCCTCAACCTCATGATGTCCGACCCTGACATATCCAAGGTGCCTGTGATGATTGACTCCAGCGACTGGGAGGTTATACGTGCAGGATTGAAGTGTGTGCAGGGCAAGAGCATCGTGAACAGTATCTCGCTCAAGGAGGGCGAGGAAAAGTTCATTGCCCACGCTCGTGAGATAAAGCGCATGGGTGCGGCTACGGTTGTCATGGCGTTCGACGAGAATGGTCAGGCAACATCATACGAACGTAAGATTGAGATTTGCGAGAGGGCTTACCGCATCCTTGTGGATAAGGTGGGATTCAATCCTCTCGACATCATATTCGACCCTAACGTGCTCGCCGTGGCAACGGGTATGGAAGAGCACAATGCTTACGGCATCGACTTCATACGTGCTACGGAGTGGATTCGCAATAATCTCCCTGGTGCTCACGTCAGCGGAGGTATGAGTAACCTCTCCTTTTCCTTTCGTGGCAACAACTACATACGTGAAGCCATGCATGCCGTGTTCCTTTATCATACGATAGAGAAGGGACAGGACATGGGAATTGTCAATCCTGCCACGCAGGTGCTCTACAGCGATATTCCTGACGATGTCCTCAAGGCTATTGACGATGTGCTTCTCAATACCGATGCAGGTGCCACGGAGCGACTCATAGAGATAGCTGATCGCATCAAGGCAGAGAAGGAAGCCGAGAAGAACGGTGCGCCATCAGCCACTGAGCATAAGGTGTCGTGGCGTGACGGGAGCATCGAGGAACGCCTTCAGTATGCACTTGTGAAGGGCGTTGGCGACTGTCTCGAAACAGATCTCGATGAGGCTGTGCAGAAGTACGGCAATCCAGTACGTATCATCGAAGGTCCTCTCATGTCGGCAATGAATACCGTGGGCGAGCTTTTCGGAGCTGGCAAGATGTTCCTTCCACAGGTGGTCAAGACGGCACGAACGATGAAGAAGGCGGTGGGAATCCTACAGCCTCTTATCGAGGCAAGCCGTAGCGAGGGTGCACAGAAGGCGGGCAAGGTGCTCATGGCAACGGTAAAGGGTGATGTACACGATATCGGCAAGAACATTGTGAGCGTTATCCTCTGGTGCAACAACTATGAGGTCATCGACCTCGGTGTCATGGTGCCTACGGAGGAGATTGTTGAGCGTGCCGTGGCTGAGAAAGCGGACATCATCGGTCTCTCAGGACTCATCACTCCATCGTTGGAAGAGATGGTGAACGTGGCACGTGCTCTTGAGTCACGGGGACTTAACATCCCAATCATGATTGGCGGAGCAACGACGAGTGAGCTTCACACAGCTCTCAAGATTGCTCCTGTGTATAGCGGTCCTGTGCTTTGGATGAAGGATGCTGCTCAGAATGTCATTGCAGCAGCACGTATCCTCAATCCTGACACAAGTAGCGAGTATGTGGCAGAACTTGACGACAAATATGCCCACCTGCGTGCAGAGAAAGAGAGCGAGTCTGCAGACCTTGTGTCACTCGAGGAGGCAAGAAATAGAAAACCAAAGCTGTTTTAAGCGGCCCCCTCCCGACCTCCCCGTAGGGGAGGAGAAGAAGTTTCTAAAGGGACGCGTGACTTTCCTGCTGTTCATCAACAGGAGATACGCAACCTGTTCCTCAAGATGGGATGAAAAGAACCTGTCGGATTTGACAGGCGTGAAGAAGATTATGAATGGTGATAACTTACAAACTTAAATTAGTATATAAATATGACAACTAACAATGTAACTACTTCCTGTCCTGCAAGGAGGGGATTGGAAAAGGGGCTTATATTATGTTTTGTCCTCTTGCTGGGTCTTTTCTCCTCATGTGGTGATGACGACGACAACACGGAGATTGAGATGCGCAATGCTGTAATAGGTACGTGGGAGGAAGAGGCTGTGACCGATTCCATTTTCAAGTATGCCAAGTGCGTAATCGTATTTGGTGCGGACGGTACTATGAACGGTTACACCAAGTTCCCTGAAGACTTCCGCGACACGTATGAGGGTAACATGGATAAGTCGCACATCGACGACGATGGTTACATGACTCGTGCGCAGGGACGATGGAACGTGAGTGGCAATACCTATCACTATTACGTTGATAAGGGTTACAGCTACAAAAGCTTCGGCGATTGGCAGTGGCACGACGTGGGCTATGAGACAACCTTCTCCATAGATAAGGGCGTCCTCTACCTCTATCACACGGACGGCAGTGGCGTGAAGTACTATCAGAAATACCATAAAGTAAATGACAATTGATAAGAAAGGCTAAAGGGAAACATACCCTTTAGCCTTTCACTTTTTGGTTACTGGTGACTAAAATACTCCGTTGTCTTCATCGCCTGTGTTAGGGTTAGGCGTAGGGTTCGTGTTGTGAGAGTCGTCGCCCTCCTCATCGTTGTCGATGGCATCAGTCTCCTCACCCGAAGTAGAGAAACTGATCTGGTCGAGGATGCTCTTGAGCTTGGTGTTGGCGCGGAAGATAATCTTGCGGCGGTAGATCTGCTTGGCACTCACGTCCTCTTCCTTATCCACCATCTTCGCATTGACACCAAGACGGAAGATACCTACACCAGGGATGGTCACTGCATAGCCACGAACAAGGAAGTTCTGGAACTGCTGCTTGATGGCTGCCATGGCGGCTGAGAGTTGACTCTCGTTGATACCGCTGTTGAGAGCTGCCAGCTCGATGAATTCGTCTCCTGTGAGAGTGGAATAGGTCTTCACTCTGCTCACATAGCCCTCCTTGTTGAGGACTGCCACCTTCTGCTTTGAAGATGCTACTTTAACTGTACTCATAATAGTAAAAAAGATTTAAGGTTGAACAAAAAACGGTTGTTCTCCGGCGATAAGATTCAAGAAAAGAATACTCCGTAAGTCATACCCTTATCCTTATCTTTCTGTTACAAATATACGAATTTATTTTCAGATAACCAAGAGATTATAGGCTTTTTTGAAACGAAAATCAAGAAAATTAAAGAAAATTTTTATCAAAACACAGAGGTCTCAGAGGACTCAGAGATTTTATTGTTTTAGAGTAAAAACTCTGCTTTCTCTGTGCTGAAAAACTATTTCCATTTGTCGCACGTTGTACATGAAGGTTTTTCGTGTGAAAAAATGATTTTTCGTGCCTGAGTAATATGTGAATGTCATTTTTTGTTCCTATATTTGCCATGCAAATATTAATACTAACCAATTTATTTTAATGATGAGAAAAATTTTAACTTCAGTGTTTTGTTTATTGATGTCGATGCCGGGAGCTATGGCTCAGGACGATGTCGCTACTTTCCGTACTTGGGCGATGACTCCGCCGATGGGATGGAACTCATGGGATTGCTATTACAGTAGTGTGACCGAGAAGGAGGTGATGCAGAATGCCCAGTATCTGGTGGATAATGACCTTGTGCGCTATGGTTGGGAATATGTGGTTATTGACATTCGTTGGTATTGTAATCATCCGTCATTGGGAGCTGGCAACTATAACCAGAGGGGCGACCAGGACTATGTGCTTGATGAGTATGGTCGCTATCTACCTTCGCCAACTCGTTTCCCTTCATGTATGAAGGATGGCAGGAACATAGGTTTCAAGGCTATTGCTGACAAGTTGCACGATATGGGACTCAAGTTCGGAATCCATATCATGCGTGGCGTTCCTAAGTCTGTTATTGGAAGCAGCTACAAGCTCAAGGGTGGCGAGGATAAGGCTTGGAGTCAGGTGTATAATGGAACTACGTCGCCATGTACTTGGCTGAAGGATAATCTTCTTGTGCGCAATAATGAGGCTGGTCAGCTTTACTACAACAGCATCATGGATTTGTATGCAGGGTGGGGCGTCGATTTCCTGAAGGTGGATGACCTGAGCCGTCCTTTCTATACGGACGAGATACGTATGATTCGCAAGGCTATCGACCAGACGGGAAGGCCTATGGTGCTCTCATTGAGCCCGGGTAAGACGCAGTATCAGTATGCGCAGGACTGTCTTGAGAATGCTAATATGTGGCGTATGATGGATGACCTATGGGACAACTGGAGTGCAGTGGATGCAGTGTTCAACGAGGCTCATGCATGGGAAACGGTTACTCGTCAGGGTAACTATGCCGACTGTGATATGCTTCCTCTCGGACAGATTGCCATGACTGTAGCTGATAAAGGCTATACTGCTGAAGATAAGGGACGATGGACTAATCTCACACAGAATGAGCAACAGACGATGATGACGCTCTGGGGTATATGCCACTCTCCTTTGTTCTTCGGTGGCGAGATGACAAAGAATGATGCTTTTACCCTCTCGTTGCTTAATAATGAGGAATATCATCAGATGCACAAGCATGGTGTGAATGCCCATCAGGTTATGAATGATGAGGACAATGGCCATGTTGCGTGGGTAAGCGAAGACCCAGCAACTGGCAATAAGTACCTTGCTCTCTTCCAGCGCGACAACACACGTTGGATTCTTGGCAATAAGGCTCTGTACAAGTCCGAGGTAGTGGCATACACCACTGACGGTCATGCCGTCGATGTGGATGTGGAGTGGCCTGAAGGTTCAAAGACTCTCGTGCTTGTGGTAGATGATGGTGGCGACAACTACAACTACGACCATGGCGACTGGATAGAGCCAACACTTGTACTGCGTGACGGTACAGAGGTTGCCCTGACAGGAACGTACAAGACACGAGGCCACACAGCTTCTTACTTCAATCGCATATATGAGAACAAGAATGTAGATAATGGTGGAAAGATGAAGGTGATGGGCGTAAGCTATGACAGAGGATTCTCAACTGATGCCAATGCCGCCATCTTCTTCCAGATACCAGATGACATGGATGTGGTACGCTTCAAGGCAAAGGCTGCCGCCGACGACTCAGGCATAGGACAGACTGGTGCAACGACAAGCATCCGCTTCATGGTGTTCGACAGCAATCCGCTTGCCAATGAGCAGGACGACTATGCAGCACGTTCTGGACTCATCAGCCGTACAGGCGTAAAGGGCAAGGAGATGGAATGTGACGTGACAGATGCCGAGCAACTGAAGATATATGTGAGCAATTATGGCGATGGCTTTGCCTACGACCGTGCCAATCTCATCAATCCAGTGCTGATTGATGTTGACGGCAATGAGACTTCGCTCACAACGCTTCAGCAGACATCGTACACATCCGAATGGAGTTCTTTGCACAAGAACAAGAACGTAGAGGGTGGAACATTGCGAGTGGATGGACAGTCCTACACCACGGGTCTTGGCATGAATGCTCAGTGTACGCTCGTCTATGACTTGCCAGCAGGTCATAGGTATAAGACCTTCCGCGCACTTTGTGGTTATGACTCAAGTTGCGACACCGACAACACATCCACAAGTGGTACTACGATGGAGTTCTTCTTCTATGTCACTAAGCCAAGCGGTGGATTTGACTTCGACCTTACTCAGATTGGCTATGGCGCAAATGAATCAGTGCCAGTGTATGACATCTGGGCAAGGCAAAGTGAAGGTAGTGTCATGGGTACTCTGAAGGCAGATGTACCAAGTCATGGTGTGAAGCTCTATCGTCTGGGCGACAACGTTGCTACAGGCATAGAATCATGCGTCATGCCAGATCAGTCACGATGTGCAGGTGCAAAGTCATCCGTAACGTATGACCTTCAAGGTCGTCCTGTACAGAACCCTACATCAGGTCTGTACATCCGTGACGGACATAAGTTGCTTGTTAAATAACGTGTGATAAGCCCTCTCTCCCATAGGGGAAGGGGGCGAAGTTACACTGTCCGCTGAATATTCCGTTAATTGTTTTTAAGCGCAGAGAAAGCGGAGGACTCAGAGAAATTCATAATTGAAAAACTCTGAGTTATTTGTGTTCTCTGTGTTTCATAATAATCGTTTTCCGCGAGAACTAAAAAACTTAAAACTTACGAACTTAAAAACTCATAAAACTACCATGAAAATTATTTTTAACTACCATGAAAAATAATTTAGACTACCATTAAAAAAAGTTTTGACTACCATGAAAATGTGGGAATGGACGTGCTTACAAATTATAACTTGGTATGGGTGGTTTTGTGGGTGAAAAAAGGAGAAAAAAAAGAGAAATTCTTAATGGCGGGTGTGCCTGTAAGTTGTTGTAAATTATATTTATATAGGTGTGAAAGGTGAAAAAGGTGAAAAAGTCAATAAAAAGTTTTTAAAATAAGATTTTAATATGAAAAAGTTTTTGTGAAAATTTTCTTCGTTTTCACCTTTTGTGTATGTATACGTAAGAAATACAGTGTGATAAGCGTGTGAAGCGAATTTAAAAAGTCTCCTTTTTTTCTCCTTTTTTTCACCTTTTCTATGTCTCATGCATGATTGTGATAAATCCGATGAAAAACACTATGTTTCAAATTGTTACTTTAAATGGCAAAAAAAGACAAGACCATTACTGACCTTGTCTTTCCTGATTGCAAATATTTGGGTTGCTGGGGCTATTTGGGCTGGTTGGTTTGTGTGTATGAGTCGATGATAAAGTCCGCTATGTCGTATTTGTCTGCTCCTGCTGGTGCGTGACGTTCGCAGAAGTCGGAGACGGTGAAGTTGGCAATGTCACGGAATGTGGAAATGGAGCTTTTCCATTCGTCGATGGCATCGCGGTCGGGATATACAATCACCTCACGACCTGACAGAACGTTCAGGGCGTCACGTGTGAGCATTCCTTTGTTACCTGTTGCAACCCAAACTTTGTCGGGGTAGGCTGCTGCTCCGAAGAGTGCGTTCTTTGGACTTTCAACGAGCATGACGGTGCTTGATGGATATCTGCTCAGTAGATGCTCGCCGAATAGGCATTTGTTGTCAAACTCGTATCCTTCGGGTATGATGCCTTCCCTTATGAGTTGCTTGCCAAGCCAGATGATGTGGTTCTTGTCACAGTGGCAGAAGTTGGGCGATGTGGAGTCGCAATCGTAATTCTGCAACTTGATGTTCCTTATGCGTCCGTTGGTGTCGATGGATGGGAACATCACGTCGTTGTCATATCCACCGTATGAATATGTTCCGAGCATATATTCTTCCGTGATGTGCTGAACGAGATATGGGTCGAAGAATGCGTTCAGGCATTGACAGAAGGAGTTGCTCGGAGATATGTACTGCTCAAGGAAGCTGTTTGGAATGTAAGCCGTGCGCTTCATCGTTTCCTTTCGATGGATGATTGGACGATAGGTAGGTGTGTGTGCCTTGCCTATTCCGAAATCGGATGATAGCTTGGCGCATGCGCCCTTGAAGTCAAGTCCTTCGTGTTGCATCACGTAGTCTATCACGCTTCCTCCCTGTCGGCAGGCAAAGCAGTAGCAATGATTCTCACCGTTGTTCTCGTAAAGTACGAGCGAAGGGTGGGTGTCTTCGTGCCAAGGGCAGAAGGTGGTCATGTGACTGCCGTTGCGCTTGACTTCATCGTACTTCTCTGCCACATGGCTGAATGGTATTGCATTCAGCGTGGCTGTGTCAAATGTGTTCTCTTTAATCATAGTCATTGATTGTAATGTTAAAATATTTCATTTTGTGTCTCAGAGTGGACTTGTAGCCCATAGCCTCAATTCGCTCGATAAAGTTCCTGCGATTGGCTTGGCGGAATCCCTCGGCGTAGCAGTACGACTTATATTTCTCGTACAGCTCTTTGGCAGATATCTCCTCAGTGCTTGCTGCGCACGTCTCGTATATAAATGATAGTGCGGAGTCAGACTTGAGCTTGTAGTCAGACAGTGCTTTGTCGCAGACTTCGCACTTTGGAAGCTCTTTGGTCTTGAGCAGTTCTATCAATGCCTCAAGTATCCAGTTGAGAATGCCTGGTCGCTCTGCGTAGAGCTTCTTTGGAAGGTCAACGTCGGCTTCTTTGTCGCTGATGGTGACGCTGAACGGCATGATGATGAATCGACGGTAGAAGCCTCTTGTTGCCTCTGCCTTCGGTAGTATGTTGAAGGCTGTTGCCAACTTGGCGTATCTGTTTATCTTGATTGTTCCCACATACAGACGGCGTGCGTCGATTGGCTCACCTGATACCAGTTGCTTGAGGATGGATGGCTCGATTGCCTTGTTGCTCTCGTAGCTGATATTTACGAGCTTGTTCTCGATGTGTAGGCGCTTCTCTGGGTCGTTCGTGAGGTCGGCAAGGTTGATGTTGCTGACGTTGCATGAGCCGAAGATGCCTTCCATGGTTTCGAGCACGACGGACTTACCGTTTGCACCTTTACCATAGAGAACAAGCATCTTTTCCAGTTTGATGCCGTTTGTGAAGCAGTATCCTATGTACGATGCCAGCATCTTCTGTACGTCTGCATCTGGTAGCATCTTGTCGAGGAACTTGTGCCACAAAGGACAGGTTGCGTTCTTGTCATAGTTGTAGTCAAGAGTGTAATGAAAGAAATCTTCTCTCTTGTGCTTTCTTAATACGACTGTACCGTCTCTCTTGATGACTAATGTGCCATTCTTTACGTTAATCCATGTCTCTCCATCTGGAATGAATACCTTGATGTGCTCGGCTACCATGAAAGCGACTTGGTCGTAAAGGTTGACCATGAAGTCTGGGTCGTGAAGGTCTGACTCGTCAATCCCGCATCTTTGTGATGCCTTGTTGACGAAATCCTTGAATTGTTGTCCCTCCATCGTCTCCCAATGTGTACCTGTAAATAGAAACACGATTTGGTCGTCTTTGCTTTTGCTTCGATAATAGGGTGTCTTTAGGCATCCTTCTGCTGCTCTCACAATCTCTTTAGCGATGATTTCTCTCTTTCTCTTGTCACATCGCTTGCATTGTGTCTGTGCTTGTGTCAGCTCCTTCTCTTTGGAAGCAACGGATTCAATGATTCGGTTATAGGTAAGCTCTATCCTGAAAAACTCTCGCTCCTTACCTTGATAGTCGAGGGTTTCGAGGTTTGCATCAATGTCCTCTGTGAGGAGTGATGCGGAAATTACATTGTTTTTGTACATAAATAATAATAATTTTTTCTTTTTGGTGTTGGGACACTATATTAATAATGTGTCACCGATGCAAAATTAAGAAAAGTTTTTTAAACGTGCAAGAAATTTGTAAAGAAACTATACAAGAAAATTTACAAGAAGTAGGATTTGCAACGCAAGGTTTTTATCGGACGTTTATGATTTTCTTTGTAAAGGTTTGTTGCAATGATTCGTTGCAACGATTTGCTGAAATGGTTACGTTATAAAGGCGTTGTTTTTGTTGTTTTTTGTAGGTTTTTGTTGCATTCTGTGCCAAAAATAGATTGTTTTGCTTTGTTTTTTAGAATAAATGCCATAATTTTGCACAGAGAAAACGAAAAACTCATATAAAGAAAACCAAAACTGAGTGACTAAAATTAATATATGGCTTTATGAAATTATCTGTGTTAAGTGCAAGGGAACTGTCGAAGAAACTTAAAGCGACGGTTCAGAAGACGGGTAGGTTAGGGTTTACACAGACAACGGCAGAAACGCTAAACCTAAAGGAGATGAAATATGTCAAGTTCTATTTTGACGAGGAACGGGAGAAAGAACCTATACTTCATTTTATGAAAGAAGAGGATGATGAGTCTTTCAAGGCTATATTGTCTGGTGATTATTACTATCTTAATACTGCGGCTCTCTTTGATAAGCTTGGGTATGACTACAGGAAGCAAAACGTAATCTGTGACCTTGTGGACGACTCCGAAGCAAGGGAACTGCTCGGTGATAACAACGTCTATCGTCTTGTTCCACGCAACGACAAGCGTCGCAAGAGGGCATCGGCAGAGAAATCACCAGAGGTAGATGGTGAGGAATAAAAAAGTGCATCAAAAGTCGTGTGACTCTTGATGCACTTTTGTCTTTAAGTTTGTCGGTTCTAGTTGCTTTGAACACTTGAACCTTTGGGCGAACAGTCATTCGTCATAACTTCTTAACTTCTGAATTCGTGACTTCTTAGTAACCGTATAACCGTTCAACCGTAAAACCTCACACTTACATCTTTACCTTGAATACGGCTGATGTCTCTTGGCGTAAGCCTGCTGGGTATGTCACTTCAAGGGCATCGGCTGTCTGCTTCCACTTCAGCTTACCCTTGTAGCCGAGAAGCTGTACACCTTTTACCTTCTTAATGTCCTTCTGTGACTTGCCGAGTGACTTGATGCGTACTACCTGATTGTCGGTAGGAATGGCCATGGTGAAGGCATAGAGACTGCCGTTCTTGCCTACGGTGAAGCGGATATCCTCAGTCGTGAACTTGAAGTCGGCATGTTGTCTGCCGAGTTTTCCGCCTGGGAGTTTCTTCAGCTTGCCTCTCTTCATCTCGCCCTCGCCGAGCTTTGTCCAAGCATGACTGCCATATACGGCTTCGCCGTTGATATCCATCCAGCGTCCTACACCTTCGAGCATTGTGACACATTCGTCCTCGATGCTTCCGTCTGGGCGCATAGGTATGTTGAGTGCCGCGTTACCGTCACGACAGATAGCCTCGATGATGTAGCGTACCATTGAACCAGCGTCGTATGTGAAGCCCGGAGCATAGAACCAGTCGCCTACAGGTGCCTCGCGAATCCAGGGCTGTGATGCGTTGATGGTGTCAGGGAAGTCGAACTCAGCTGTGTTCACAGCTCCATTGGTCGGGTTGCGGAACTTGATGATGCTGAATCCATCTACCTTGCCACGTGTCTTGAGAAGTCGGTTGTAGTAGTCAGCCATGACTGTCTGCATTGCATTGCACTTATATCCTGTACCTGTTCCGTCACCCGTGAATGGTCCTTGTACTGTTCCGTCGGTATATATGAAGTCTGGGTCATAGTTGGCACATACGTCCATCATGCGGAGAGCCCACTGTGTTGCATACCACTTACAGTAGTCGAGGTGACGTGTGTAGATGCCTGGCTTTGGTGGTGACCAAGGTGTATGGGCACATTCGTCCACTGTCTCGTATTCGCGAAGGTCGATGCCGTAGAGTAGGCGAGGGTCGTAGCCTTCCCACCACTTACCTTTGCCATCTGCCAAGGTGAGGTGTCCGTCGTAAGGTACTCCTGCCTTGTCGCCCTTGGAGTCTGAGCCGAACGCAGTCTGCCACCACCACCATGTGTACTCGTGGTGGAAAGTCACTCCATAGCGCATGCCGTACTTATGGCACGCATCAACCCATTCGCGGAGGATATCACGCTTAGGACCGATGTTAACGGAGTTCCAAGGGTGGTATTTTGAGTTCCACAGGTCATAGTTGTCATGGTGTACACCCTGTATCATCAGGAATCTTGCTCCGGCTTTCTTGTACAGCTCGGTGAGATACTCTGGATTGAGGCGTGTAGGGTTCCAGTCGCGCAACACTTCCTTGTAGCCCACCTCGGATGGGTGTCCGAATCGCTTCAAGTGGTTGGTGTATGCGTTATGATTTTCACGCTCCTTGTACAGATTGCGTGCATACCAGTCGCCGCTCTCGCCAGAAGCCTGTGGACCGAAGTGTACCCAGATGCCGAACTTGGCTTCACGCAGCCATTCTGGTGTGCCTGGATAGTTCTTCTCTATTGACGCCCAGCTTGCACGGTACGGACCTTGCGTGATTGGTATGTCGAGTTGTACTTCCTGGAATGTCTTGTTGTCACCCATCTTCACAGACCCTAATGGCTGTGGTGCTGGAATGTCGGGAAATGCTGGTAACTGTGGCATTTCTCCTTCCTTTAGTGTTTGTTGTGCGCTTATGCCCAAGCATGTCAGGCAGGCAATGGTAGTAATGAATAATTTTCTCATAATTATTTTTATTAGTATAGGAATATCTGCAAAAATACGAACTATTATATAATTATGAGCGCATTTTTTCGTTAAATGATAGGACAAAAGAAAACAAGTGCTCCATGACCTACACCAAATCCCTATATTTCAGGATGTGACGAGGGCTCTCTATCGCTGTTTTGGAAGATGATAGTATAAAAAAAGTGGAATGACTAAACTGCCATTCCACTTATATTGTTTTTTGATAAGTCATCGAAAAAGTAAAATATTTTTTTTACTTTTCACTCTTCACTTATCTTATGAATCTGCTGTAAATCACTTCAATCTGGACACCTCCGTCCTTTCCGCCTACGAGACGAGCGCTCTTCATACTGAAGTCGTGGTTTATTTTTACCACAGTTTCGGAAGAGTAGTTACTTGCCCTTACCGTAGTAGCCTCAACAGGGATGATGAGTACCTTGTTGCAGTTGGCAGTGGCTGTACCATTCTTCTTTTCTTGAAGCATGGTTGTGATGAGACGTGATATGTTGTTGAACGTGTAACTGTTGGTGCTCGCATCGAATGTTGTGAGATATGATGTCACGTTGTCAGCCAGCTTGTAGCTCTCGAAGAAACCGTTGATGTAGTCATCATAACGTACCAAGAGTACAGTGGTAGGAACACCGAGGCGATACTGCTTGTCAATCTTGTTGAGCGTCTCTGCATCATCGTTGTAGCGTGTGAACTTGATGGATGCTGAGTTGATGGTGTCGTTTGCGCTGATGCTGTCGATTGGCAGTTCTGCCATTGTGAATACACCTGCTGGACACTTGAGATATGTAGCATCAGTATCTTTCATGAGAGCCTCGATATTGTGTGACTCGAAGCGTGATGCCTGTACCACTTCTTCTGTTCCCTCAAGGATGTTGTAGAGAGTGTCTATATCTCCATCTTCCTGCTTTGCCATGTATGGAATGTAAATGTAGCTACTGCTGATGTAGAACATAGCTCCGTCGCCACTGCTCAACTTGAAGTAGAAGCCTTTGCTGCCTCTTACGCCACTCTTGTGCCAGTTCTCTGGCTCTGTGAGTGTTGGGTCTTGGCTTACTGCCTTGATGATGCTTGTGCCTATCTCGTTGTTGAGGGGTATGGTCACCTGTTTAATTCCGTTTGTATGGTAACGCTGGCGTGTGGTGTCAGCGAGTGAACGGTCGGATGCAGTGAAGCGTGCCACGCCAACAGGCTTTGCTCCCTTCTTGATGAACTTTGAAGGGTCGATGTTGGTGTAGTAATCCTTGTTGGCATCGAGAAGTGAGTCAAGTTCATATACCTCGACGCTGAGTGGTGCGAGTGAGTCGCCTACGAACTTATCGATGGTCAGTACGATGCTTGTGGAAAATGCTGTGTCGCCCACCAATGTGCCTTCAACCTTGTGCATAGGGCTGTTGAACTGTGAGAGGAAGTCGCTCTTCACGGTTGAGCTGGTTATAGGGTCGGTGTACTGTCCGAAGTAGGATGTACTTGTGCGTGAGAGCACAGAGTCGCCTACTGCGAATGATGATGTCTTGACGTCGTAAGTCCTGTATGTCTTGGTTACGAGGTCAGATGCTGGTATCATGTCCATACCGAGCGTTGACGTGTTGTCGTCACATGATACGAACGCTATGCTTGCTGTGATTAAAGCAATTAATTGTTTCCAATACATTTAAATTAATAATTTAGAATTCAATAATCAAAATTATTCAATTCCCATCACTTGACAGGGAACAGCATTTTGCATCTTGAATTTTGCATTTTTAATTTATTCTTCTCCTCCCATCACAGTCTCGTAGAATGCGTCGTAGGCATCCTTGAATGCATCGCCTTCTACGTAGTCGAGTACGGGGATGTTGTTTGCCTTGGCATATTCCACGATAGATGGATCGACATTAGGGTCTTCGAGGATGATGCCGTCGGAGAACTTAGTGGCAAGCTTGGCAAGTTCTGTATAGCCGAACTTATCGCCGCACACGTCTGTGAGGTCTTCCATCACGGCTTCCTTGAATGGGATGCACTCAAGGCTGTGCTTACCGAGGTCGTTCTTGAAGTCGCCTGCAGAAACGGAGAACACTACCTTGCTGTCGCAGAATGATGGCTCATCCTTGTATGCCTTCTTGATGTATAGTGGCGCAAGGGCAGAAATCCATCCGTGACAGTGGATTACATCTGGTACCCAGCGGAGCTTCTTGACAGTCTCAAGTACGCCACGAGCGTAGAAGATTGCTCTTTCGCCGTTGTCATCGTACTCGTTGCCTTCAGCATCGGTAGTCATGTCGCGCTTCATGAAGTAGTCATCGTTGTCGATGAAGTAAATCTGCATGTGCGCAGCCTGAAGAGAGGCAACCTTGATGATGAGCGGATGGTCAGTCTCATCGATGATGAGGTTCATACCAGAGAGGCGGATAACCTCGTGCAACTGGTTGCGACGTTCATTGATGATACCCCACTTAGGAGTGAAGGTTCTGATTTCGTGCTTTCTGTCTTGTATTGCCTGAGGAAGGTATCGTCCCATGAGGGCCTTTGGACTCTCTGGCACGAATGGAACCATTTCCTGTGTGATGAATAATATTTTCTTTGCCTTCATTGTCGAAATTTTACGAAAAGTTATGCAAAGATATATAAAAAATATGACAAATATGCAAGCTTTTCAGTATAATTAAGATTTATAGAATGTTATTTGGGTAAAAATTGAGGAAAATTAACAAAACGGGGAGGTTTGTGAATTAGGAATGAGGAATTGGAAATGAAGAATGAGAAATAATTAAGCCATTCGGAACAAGGTGTGTCCGAATGGCTTAATTATCAATTAACCGTAGGTTCCATGAATTATTCATTATAAGTTGAATGGACCTGTCGGAATCTTTCTTCTCAGCACTTCCAACTGGTAGTCTGCTCCAGCAATGATACCGAAGGAGCGAAGATGGGTATCTATTGTCTTGCGTGCAAGTTCTGGGTGATTGTTCTCCTCACTGAGGTGACAGAGCCATACACGTTTGAGATTCTCATGGAAGTTGGCGGAGAGTGCTTCTGCCGTCTGGGAGTTGGCAAGGTGTCCGTTGCCAGAACTGATACGTTGCTTAAGAATCTCAGGGTAGCGTCCCTGCTTCAGCATTTCGCTGTCGTAGTTTGCCTCAATGACGAGGTTGTGACTGAGACGTATGTACTTGTTCACGTTGTCGGTGACTGCACCTACGTCAGTCATCACGGTGAACGTTGTGTCTTCCGCCTCGATGTGGTAGCCTACGTTCTCGGATGCGTCGTGAGGAAGGATGAAAGGTGTTACCTTGAATGGGCCTACCTCGAATTGCTCGTCAGGAATAATCTTGACGGCGTGTTCTGCATCCACCTTGTTCTTGACCTGATAATTGCGGTTGATTCCCTCGTGTACAAGTGCTGTGGCATACACTGGTATATGATATTCATTGCTCAGAAGACCTGCGTTCTTGATGTGGTCGGCATGGTCGTGAGTGATGAGTACACCGCGGATGATGGATGTGTTGAGTCCGTACTCACGCACATTCTTTTTAAAACGCCTAATGCCCACGCCTGCATCTACGAGGATGGCGTCGGTTCCAGTACTTATGTAATAGCAGTTGCCACAACTGCCACTTCCGAAACTGAAGAATGTGAGCATTAGTTTAGATTATTTGTATAAAAAAAGAGGAAGACAAATGTTATCCTCCTCTTTGTACGCCCTCAGGGGCTCGAACCCTGGACCCATTGATTAAGAGTCAATTGCTCTACCAGCTGAGCTAAGGACGCATGCTTGTTGAGAGCTACATTATGTTGTTTTTCTCAATTGCGGTGCAAAGGTAAGGACTTTTGCCGAATTGGCAAGCGTTTAGCCCGTTTTTTTTGAGGGAAAAGTATAAAAAGTTGAGATTTGCGAATTAATAATTAAGATTTAGGTAATTTGTGGGGGAAAATAAGTAAGTGAAAAGTGGGAAGTGAAAAATAAAAGAAACATATTATGATTACAGTTGTGGCATGAAAAAGGCAGGAACGTTTTGTTGTTCCTGCCTTGATGTTTATTTCGTAGTGAGTAAATATATTACTCATTACTCATTAGTAGTTACTCATTGTCCTTTGGGAGGTTGATGGCAATGAAGTCCTCGTCGAGCTGCTTCTGGTCAACGAATGATGGAGCATCGAGCATGACATCGCGTCCGCTGTTGTTCTTAGGGAATGCGATACAGTCGCGGATTGAGTCGAGACCTGCGAAGATTGATACCCAACGGTCGAGACCGTAAGCGAGACCACCGTGAGGAGGTGCACCGTACTT
>CAMOVB010000024.1:0-22544 GCA_946626925.1 uncultured Prevotellaceae bacterium | reverse complement strand
GTCATCGATGGTGCCAAGGGGGTGGAGGCACAGACAAGAAAGCTGATGACTGTCTGCCGTATGCGCAAGACACCAGTCATCGTGTTCATCAACAAGATGGACCGTGAGGGTAAGGACCCATTCGACCTCCTCGACGAGGTGGAGAACGAGCTTCAGATTAAGGTTCGTCCTCTCTCATGGCCAATCAACCAAGGCGCACGATTCAAGGGTGTATATAACATCTACGAGAATAACCTCAACCTCTTCACACCAAACAAGCAGGTGGTGACTGAGAAGGTGGAGGTAGATATCAACTCCAACGAACTCGACGAGCGTGTAGGTTCAGAGGATGCAGAGAAGCTTCGCGAAGACCTCGAGATGATTGACGGAGTATATGACACATTCGACGTACAGAAGTATCTCGATGCAGAGATTGCACCTGTGTTCTTCGGCTCAGCTCTCAACAACTTCGGTGTGCAGGAACTTCTTGACTGTTTCGTTGAGATTGCTCCTAACCCACGTCCTACGACTGCAGAGGAGCGTCTCGTTAAGCCAGAGGAACCTAAGTTCACAGGATTCATCTTCAAGATTACAGCCAACATTGACCCTAACCACCGCAGTTGTACTGCCTTCTGCAAGGTATGTTCAGGTAAGTTCGTGCGCAACGCTCCTTATCTTCATGTACGCAATGGCAAGACAGTACGATTCTCAAGTCCAACACAGTTCATGGCACAGAAGAAGTCAACAATCGACGAGGCTTATCCAGGCGATATCGTTGGTCTTCCAGATAATGGCATATTCAAGATTGGCGACACACTCACAGAGGGTGAGCAGCTTCATTTCAAGGGACTCCCATCATTCTCTCCAGAGATGTTCAAGTACATCGAGAATGCTGACCCAATGAAGACAAAGCAGTTGGAGAAGGGTATCAACCAGTTGATGGACGAGGGTGTTGCACAGTTGTTCGTCAACCAGTTCAATGGTCGCAAGATTATCGGAACGGTAGGACAGTTGCAGTTTGAGGTCATCCAGTACCGTCTTGAGAACGAGTATAACGCCAAGTGCCGTTGGGAACCAGTCAGCCTTTACAAGGCATGCTGGATAGAGAGCGAGGACGAGGCTGAACTTGAAGCATTCAAGAAGCGCAAATATCAGTATATGGCTAAGGATCGCGAAGGTCGTGACGTCTTCCTTGCCGACTCTGGCTACGTTCTCTCAATGGCACAGCAGGATTTCGAGAAAATAAAATTCCATTTCACAAGCGAGTTTTAGCCCCCCCCGAAGGGGGCGGCCATCCGGGACACAACGTTTTGTTTTCCATTCAATGATTTCATAAGTATGAAGTACGGATATGAAACAGCAAATGAAGCAAACTATACATTACTTCGACGTTTCTCAAAAGAGAACCGCAAGTATTGTACGGAGGCCGAGAGCATATTATGGAGTCGCTTATGCAATAAGCAACTTGGGGACAAATTCAGACAGCAACACATCATCGGCAACTACATAGCCGACTTTGTATGTCTAAAAAGAAAACTGATTATCGAGTTAGACGGTAGATATCATCTCTACGGAGAGCAGATAGAGAAAGACCGTGTTAGGGAGCAAATCCTTAATGACTACGGCTTTAAGATAATACGTTTCACTAACGAGGAACTGACAGGAGACATCGACGCAGTCGTGTCAACGATACGCAAAGAATTAGAGGCAAGAGCCTCAACAGAATAACAACAACTTAATAGGCCACCACCCCTATCCGAATGGCCGCCCCCTTCGGGGGTCGGGGGCTTTATGTTACAAGACGAAGTAAAGAAAGCAGTAGAAGTACTGAAGCAGGGAGGAGTGATACTCTACCCTACTGACACAATATGGGGAATAGGTTGTGATGCAACCAATCCCGAAGCAGTAAAGAAGGTTTACGAAATCAAGAGACGCTCTGACAGCAAGGCACTCATCTGTCTTGTTGACTCAGATGCACGCCTCACACGTTATGTACGCAACGTGGCTGACGTAACATGGAACATGATTGAACTTGCAGAGAAACCACTCACGGTCATCTTTGACAATGCTACAGGACTTGCTCCTAACCTCCTCGCCGAGGATGGCAGCGTAGGCATACGCATCACAAAGGAAGAGTTCAGCAAGGAACTATGTTTCCGTTTTCAGAAGCCAATCGTCTCTACAAGCGCAAACATAAGCGGCGAACCAACCGCACAGACGTTTGATGCCATAAGCGACGAGATTAAGAATGCCGTGGATTATGTTGTGCGCTACAACCAGCGTTGCAAGGAAAAGCATAAGCCATCAAGCATCATCAAGATGAAGGCAAACGGAGAGTTTACAATCATACGTGAATGATTCTTTTCATCTCGGAGTAAGAAGGAGTAAAGAGACGAATGACTGTTCGTCCGTATAATTACAATAGGCTATCGTCCTTTTACTCCTATTTACTCCTCTTTTACTCCTATTAAAAACAATAAAACAAAACAGTGAGCAAACGTCATTTCCTAAACACCATACACGTCAGGAAGAAGGAGATAACCTTCCTCAATTTCGTTACTGAACGACTGAAGGCTAACAGGAGTCAGAAGCACATAATGTTGCTTCTGAGCTTTTTCGTAGGTATATGCACTGGACTCACAGCCATCGTGCTCAAGACTCTCATCGAGGAAATAAAGCACCTGCTCACGTCAGACTTCCTGCCACAGGATGTCAACTGGCTCTACCTCGTCTATCCTGCCTTCGGTATTCTGGTGACTATGATGTTTGTCAAGTACATTGTACGGGGCGACATAAGTCATGGTGTTACGAAGATTCTCTACGCCATGTCAAGAGGACGCTCACGCATCAAGTCACACAACCGCTGGTCAAGCATCATAGCATCAGCCATAACCATCGGCTTCGGTGGTTCTGTCGGAGCCGAGGCACCTATCGTGCTTACCGGTTCGGCATGGGGTTCAGACTTCGGAAAGCGTTTTCACCTTCCACCAAGTAGTATCATGCTCCTTGTGGGATGTGGTGCAGCAGGAGCCGTGAGTGCCGTGTTCAAGGCACCTATCGCAGGACTCATGTTCGTACTTGAAGTTCTGATGCTTGAACTCAACATGGGTTCGCTATTGCCTCTCCTCGTAGCAAGTCTCACGTCCGTATGTATCTCATACGCATACTATGGCACAGCCCCTCAGTTCGACTTCAGCCTTTACAAGGGATTTACTATCGACATCGTACCAGGATGTATCATCCTCGGTATATGCTGCGGACTCGTATCGCTATACTTCACACGTGCCATGAACTGGTTCGAGGGTATCTTCGGCAAGCTGAGCAAGAAAAGATACAAGTTCTTGCTTGGTGCAACAGTCCTTGGTTCACTCATATTCTTCTTCCCTGCAATGTATGGTGAAGGTTACGATGTCATCAACCAGCTTATCAACGATGCTCCTGCGGGCGAGATAATGTCAGGTTCCCTATTCTATGGCAACGACAGCAACCTCCTCGTCTATCTTGGACTTGTACTCCTGCTGAAGGTGTTTGCCACTACCGCAACCAATGGTGGTGGTGGATGTGGTGGAACATTTGCACCAAGCCTCTTCCTTGGCTGTATCACAGGATTCATCTTTGCACACCTATGGGACGACAGCTTCGGCTTGCAACTGGGTGATAGCTTCTACCTTACCTCACGCAACTGCGGACTCTACGGTATGGCAGGACTCATGTCTGGAGTGATGCATGCCCCACTTACGGGTATCTTCCTTATTGCCGAACTGACAGGTGGCTACAAGCTCTTTGTTCCACTTATGATAGTTTCGTGCATAGCATACCTCACCATCGTGATTTTCGAGCCACATAGTATATATGCTTACCGACTTGCACGTAGGGGACAACTCCTCACACACGACAAGGACAAGGCAATCCTCACGCTCCTCAGCCTCTCGTCACTCATAGAGAAGGACTACAAGAAGGCAGAAGCAGACATGGACCTCAGCAAGTTCACGATAGTCATTAGCAAGTCACATCGTAACATTTTCCCTGTGGTGGATAAGGACAACACGTTCCTCGGAGTCGTATCACTCGACTCTGTACGTAACTATATGTTCCGTCCTGAGTTGTACCACAAATATACGGTAAGTATGTTCATGAAGGCTCCACCTGCACTCGTAAACATCAACGATGCCCTCGACCTCGTAACTAAGAAGTTTGAGGAGACAAACGCATGGAACCTCCCTGTGGTTGACAAGAACAACAAGTACCTCGGCTTCATTTCACGCTCAGGAATGTTCCAGAGTTACCGAAAGACGCTCAGAGACTTCAGTCAGGAATAAGCCAGTACAATCCACAAAGTGAGTATCCTTTTAGTTATATAAAAGCGTAAATCTTTTGCTATCTTTGGCAAAAGTCCAGTAATAACCACTCACGGCCATCTCCCCCTATCCGAATGGCCGCCCCCTTCGGGGGACGGGGGGCAATATGAACAAACAAGATTTCAGAATAGTATATATGGGTACTCCCGACTTTGCTGTCGAGGGACTCAAGGCTCTCGTTGAGGGCGGATATAATATAGTAGGTGTTGTCACCATGCCCGACAAGCCTATGGGCAGACATCAGGAAACTCTCCAGCCAAGCTCTGTAAAGGTATATGCACAGGAACATGGTCTCAAAATCATGCAGCCAGTCAAGCTGAAAGACCCAGAGTTCGTGGAGGAGTTGCGCAGCCTACGTGCCGACCTCCAGATTGTAGTGGCATTCCGTATGCTTCCAGAGATAGTATGGAGCATGCCTAAGTACGGCACATTCAACGCTCATGCCTCACTTCTTCCTAAGTACCGTGGAGCTGCTCCTATCAACTGGGCAGTCATAAACGGAGAGACTGAAACAGGTATCACCACATTCCTTCTGAAGCATGAGATTGACACTGGCGACATCATCGACCAGGTCCGCATACCTATTGCCGACACAGACAACGTGGAGATTGTTCACGACAAACTCATGGAACTTAGCGGCAAGCTTGTGACCAAGACTGTTGACAGCATCATTGACGGAACATTCACCACAACTCCACAGGACGAATGGCTCAAGGATGGAGCAAAGGAAGACTCTTTTGCACCTGCCCCAAAGATATTCCGCGAGACATGCCGTATCGACTGGAACCAGCCAACAAAGAAAATATACGATTTCATCCGTGGTCTCAGTCCTTATCCAGCAGCATGGACTACACTCAACGGCAAAGCCGTAAAGATATATGAGACAGAGAAGGAGTTTACCGCCCACAATCTCCAGATCGGTACAATCATCAGCGATGGCAAGAGCACATTCAAGGTTGTCACTCATGATGGTTACATCAACGTCAAGGTTCTCCAGCTCGAAGGCAAGAAACGTATGCCAGTAGCCGACCTTCTCCGTGGATTCAAGGTTACAGACGGCATGATATTTGAATAAAGCCAACACATTTTATTTCTACGATACTGGCGAAAGTTCCAACGCAGAATTCTGCCAAATCATAGCAATAAAGCCTAAATAAGTCAAGAAAAAAGGCAAGCAAGACAAAAAATGCACCTCTTTTGGTAAAAAACAAGCCAAAAGAGTTGCATTTTTGGTTTAAATGTGTTTTCTTTGCACCGATTTCAATAAAAATATTTTACTAAACATTAAAAACTTCATTGCCTATAGAAAAGACATTACGCTAAATCAAAACATTTAAGCATAATGAATGAATTGAATGTATATGCCGACGAAAAGTTGGTATCACTCTACATTAATGGCAATGATGAAGCGTTTGACGAATTGTTGAATCGCTATCAGAGTAAGGTATTTCAATATATCCTACAATCCACAAAAAATCAAGAATTAGCAGAGGACCTCTTCCAAGATGTCTTCGTGAAAGTCATTATGAGTTTACGCTCAGGCAAATATTCGGAGAACGGCAAGTTCCTCGATGGGTAATCCGTATTGCGCGTAACCTCATCTTCGACCGTTCACGTCGTACCCTTGCATCCCCTTCCATCGTTTCATCTGATGATGAAGGCACCAACTATCTTAACGATAGCAGCGTCGCCGTGAACGAGAACCGTGAAATGGAGCTTATTGACGAGCAGACACTCTCAAGTGCAGAGTTCCTCATCACCCTACTGCCTGCCAACCAGCAGGAAGTACTACGTATGCGCATATACGACGAACTGTCCTTCAAGGAGATTGCAGAAAAACTAAACATAAGCATCAACACAGCACTTGGCAGAATGCACTATGCCATCAACAATTTACGCAAGCTTGCCAACGAGTATGGACTTACAGCGTAAGTGTACAAACAACACCAGTTATGCGCAAACAAAAGATGCAATATTTCGCAAGTCTTGTCCATATAATACCAATTATGCAGTTTTTTTGCTTTTAAACAATAAAATTAGCAATTGTGTGTGTACACAAACCGAAATAAGTACTTACCTTTGCATCGGTTTTGAAAAAGCAATAGATTGTTTAACATTAAAAAGTAAAAGAAAAATGAAGAAGTTGGTTTTCATGTTTGCTGCTGTTGTAGCAATGTCATTCGCATCTTGTGGTAACAACTCTAACGAGGCTGCTGCTGCTGACTCTGACACAGTTGTTGTTGAGGATACAGTTGTTGCTGACACAGCTGCTGCTGACACAGTTGCTGCTGATTCAGTTGTTGCTGAATAATTAAAGCAAACAGACAACTTTTCCAGTTCTCAGAACTGAAAAAGGAATAAAGGGTGTATCTGAGATACACCCTTCTTTTTTTGTTTAAAACTCAAGCCACCCATCCCCCAACTTAGCTAAGCGGTCTCACTGACCGCAGGGAAGTAACGGAGCGTACAGCCGGGTCTCTCCACATACATTGAAGCCACTATGAGACAAAGTAATGACTAAGTACTGACTCACATGAGACTAAGTCGTTCTGGGTAACTCATTCTCCTCCCCAACTGGGAGGACGGGAGGGGGCCTCTCCCCCATCATCCCTTCATGAGGTCACTCATGACATCATTGGAGACAAACAATCCCTGGCGAGTAAGACGAAGACGACCTGCATCTATAACAAGACGGCCGCCATCAATATGGGTATTGGCATTACGGAGACAATAGTCACGACTCTCTATTCCAAACTGACGTTCCAGTTCTTCAAGATCAACACCATCACAAGTACGGAGACCCGTCATAACATATTCATCATAACGTTCATCTTCGGTCAGCGACTCATACTCGCGCACATCCTTGCCATTGTTTATACCTTCTATATATTCGGATATCGAATCAGGATTATACCAACGCCTCACACCATCATACGAGTGAGCACCTGCTCCAAGACCAAGGTAAGGAATACCTTGCCAGTAACTGGAGTTATGACGTGAACGATAACCAGGCTTTGCAAAGTTGGATATCTCATAATGTTCAAAGCCCGCATCATGAAGCGCATCCATAAGATACTCGTACATACTCAACGAAAGTTCATCCGACACCTCGCAAATCTTGCCATCTTCAAGCATCCTACAAAGTGCCGTACCTTCCTCATACATCAAGGAATATGCCGAGAGATGCTGAACATCAAGCGTGAGAGCCTTATCTACGTCACGTTTCCAATCATCCAACGTCTGACCTGGGAAACCAAACATAAGGTCTATGCTTATATTACGAAAACCAACAGCTTTTGCTTCTTCTACCGCTCTTACTGCCTGCTCAGCACTATGACGACGATGAAGAAAAGCAAGACGAGCATCATCAAACGACTGAACGCCCATGCTCAACCTATTCACGCCAATACTACTAAGTCCACGAAGGTACTTAAGAGTCATATCGTCTGGATTACCTTCCAAAGTTATCTCCGCATCCTCTGCAACCTCATACATTCCATATATAACACTCAGAATGCTCTCAAGCGATGCCACTGGCATTTGCGAAGGCGTGCCTCCTCCAAAGTATATAGTACGGATGTTCCGATGCTTCCAATCCGTCTGGTCAAGTTCATGGCACACAGCATCCACGTACTCTTCTTCTCTCGCCAACTGAGTCGTAGAGTAGAATCCGCAATAAATGCAACGCGACTTGCAAAAAGGTATATGTATGTATATTCCTGACATTCCCTGAGTTTTTGAGTTTCTAAGTTTTTAAGTAATTTAGTTAATGCGTAAAAGCATTACAATCATACTGTTCTTCCACAAGAAGAAAACAATTGCAAAAATAACATAAATACACGAAATATAAAAGGGAGGCTCCACAAAACACAGCTTTATCCGTTTGCTTTTCCATGCAACAGCATGGAAAATGGGTGGAAAAGCAAAGACCAAACAGTTGAATATCATGAGAGAATACATAGAACACGCTTTTCCATCCTTTTCTCTTGTGGACAACTCAAAATAGCAGTACCTTTGCAGCATCAAAAAAAAGTAAATTATGAGAAGAAAAACAATTGGAATCACAGTTGCAGTATTAGTACTTACATTAGTTGGTTGTATCGTGTGGAACTTGCGTGACTTGCCACAACAACGTTTGCTCAACGAAGCTGAAAAGTTGGTATTTATTGACGCAGACAGTACAGAGCATCTGTTGGAACAGGTCGATACAACACATCTTACAGAAAGTACTCAGATGCTATATGACCTCATGCGAGCATTGGTTCACGAAGAACAATGGTATTTGAATCACACCGACACAACATCTTGCCTATGGTCGGATGCTGAGACTTGGAACTTCAAACGCGAAGCAGACAATCAAGAAGTAGATAACCAAGGATTTTCAAACGACAGCACTCTACAGCGTATATTCCGCTATTACGAAGAAGCAAGTCTTGGTGGCACAAGTGACGACAACGAAGCTCTACGACGCTTTGGGCGCATCTGTTTCGTGCTTAGTCGCCATCAAGGGGACAATATACGCTCCATGCAAGCCAACCGTCTCTTTCATCTTGCAATACATTGTGCAGAAACATCAAATGATTACGCATTGGCATATCGCGTCTATGACAGATTTGCCAATCATATATCTTATAAAGACGCATTCCAATCCGAGCAAATTATTCGACGTGCATTGGAACTTTATCGTCAAGCACAAGACCAACCACGCTGGTTACTGACAATACTAAATGACTACGGTTTCATAGTAGTTCATAACTCGCCATTTGACTTGCACCATTTTGGTTCAATGGAACGTATTATCAATATTGCGGCAAGGCATCGCGAAGAGTCATCCACACAAATGGTACTTGACTCCATCTATCAACGACTGGATTCACTTTGGACGCTACCACGTCCTGACTTTTCACACACTATGAGCCTACGCGGATATAAGTTCTGTATCAATGGGGAAATCAACGTTCCTATTAGAATGTATGAAGAAACCCAACAAGAGCACAAAGAAGACGAGACAAAACATAGGAAAGCTACGTATGATAGCATGAAGGAACTGGTAGAGCAAGAGTTCTCTACAAATCGCGATACATCTTTGGCACCTGGCTATGTGCTGAAGTCAGCGATGTTGCAAAGAAAGCTGATGACAGCCACAATCATCATCATTGTGTTGGCTGTACTTGTCCTCATACTCGTCTTTTGGAACTGGTATAACCACGTACAACGTCAACATGAAGCAGAACAAGCAGTCCATCTACGTGAGGCAGAACAATTAGCAGAACGTCTGCGACAAAAAGACTCCACTATTGCCATGCTACGCGGGCACATCATGGACAAGAGTGAAATACTCGACATGCTTGAACCAGCATCGGGCAAACGCACCATCATAAATGCACGTAATTGGCGTGAGATAGAAATGACATTAGACACCGCCGACAACAATTTTGTTAGCCGTCTGCGAGCAAAATATCCACAATTTAGCGAGGATGATTTACGACTCTGTATGCTTTCTCGATTACAGCTTTCAAACACAGCTCTATCTGCCATCTATGTCATCTCAGTATCTGCAGTACAGCATCGCAAGCAGAAATTAAAGAAGGAAGGTTTCGGAGTTAACGATTCTAATATAACACTCGACCAGATTATTGCAAACTTCTAACCAATCAACAAAATGTACACGAACAGAAAGAACATCATTACCGCCCTACTTGCACTACTATTTATGTCAGCTGGGGCACAATCACTCACTAAGCAACAGATGTTGGAAGACTATGACCAACTGTACACAACACTCACGACAAAAGTACCTCACTTTGCTGTGCGTAAACACGTGACAGGCATAGACATTCCCAAGGAACTGCGACATATCAAGCACAACATCGACACCGTGACTTGCGATGGCGGCTTTTACAACGTCATCTTCCGTGCTCTCGCTACTTGCAACGATATGCACATCAGCCCAAACCAAACAGAAGACTCTGTGGCAATGGCTCACACAAAGGAAGCATACACAAAATACAATTCATATAAGAACTCTAATGCAAAATCTACATTCTACATTAATGGCAAATACCTGACACGTGGATTTAGAAACAAAGAGGGCGAAGTCATCCCTTGGTTCTCAGAACTTACACACGTAAACGGTATTCCGATAGACAAGTATGTTGCCAAATATAACAGAAAAGTAAACAGTTCCACCCGATGGGACTTCAAGCGAAACAAGGCATGGGCAACAAAACTCTTTGACCCACGCTTAACACACAAGACAAATAATTATACATGGACTGTCATTATAAACGGAAAGTCTCAAACCATCGACATGACACAACTTGACTACATATATCCACGTAACTACTACGATGACAATGTATTCAAGGTAAACTACTTCGAACGCGATTCAACTCTCTACATACGCATTCCACGAATGGATTACGGAAAAACAGGATGGATAGAGGACGAAATTGCCAAGCATAAAGGAAAGTCACTTCATCGCGTCATCATAGATGTCCGCGGAAATGGAGGTGGAAGCGACATGACATGGACACATGTTATTTCTTCCATCATAGACCGTCCATTGCACTTTAGCCTTGAGCAAGCAGCAAAGGACATAAGAGTATTCGGAAAGGATGATTTCACAAAGAAACCAATTAAGGTTTATGGCGACAGCATGACCGCTTGTATCGACGAAGGCGATTGGACAACAATACAACCAAGCGACCGTTCATTGCGCTACAATGGTACAATCTACGTCATGGTCGATCATAACATATTCTCATCCACTTATTCTTTCCTTTCTGTCTGTCAGCGTTGTGACCGACTCGTTAGCGTAGGTCGTCCTACAGGCTTTCTTGGAGGAATAGGTGCAACACCATGGGCCGACATACTCCGCCACTCACGTTTCTCCTACCGCTATCCCACGACAATAGAAACAACAGACAGCGACCCTCGACACCCAGAAACCTATTACAAAGACCAAGTAGAAATAGAAGTCTATCCGACTATCGAAGAACTGCGCACACAGATTTTCTACAACAAAGGTGAGCATACTGAAGAATTCTTATACAACCACGACTGGGTATTCCGCAAGATTCTCACCTTACCATAATCAAAACACATCCGAGTAAAAAAAAGTCTCTCGAAACGCAAAATGAAGTTCGCTATGACTCTGCTATTTAGCAGAAGGATAGCAGACAAATAGCGGAGGCAGAGCAAAGGAACAACAAGGAAAGAGCGGAATAAGAATATAGAAAGAACGATGGGAAAACAGCTTTTTGACACAAAATGTTATACAACACATTTTTTGCATCAGATTTGAGTATTTCGACAAATTCGACAATCGATTTTGATTATTTGAATTTTAATGGCTAAATTTGCAGCGAATTATCACTTCCCCCATGATTGAGGAAAGAAATGTATTTTCACAGATGAAAGAAAGAGCAAAGAATAACAGGACAATAACCGTTACGGACAAAGAAGCAAAGGGGCTAATGAAGCATATTTGCAAGAAGGTCAGTAAGGACGGATACTCTGATGTTATCATCTGTAATGACCTCATGAAAGTTATTGGGAACATTCCAGACGAGGTGGCAGATTTACTCATCATCGACCCACCATATAACCTTGCAAAGGACTTCGGCAAGGTAAAATTCAAGGCTACAAAGGATGTTGATAAATACGAGGAATACCTGCGCTCGTGGTTGCCTATCGTGGTCAGGAAGCTGAAGCCAAACGGCAGTATGTATGTGTGTGGCGACTGGAAATGTACGTCCTCACTACAAAGAGTCATTGAGGAGACAGGCATGACCATCCTCAATCGTATCACGTGGCAGAGGGAAAAAGGACGTGGCGCAAAGAATAACTGGAAGAATAGCATGGAGGATATCTGGTTTGCCGTAAAGAATCCTGACGATTATTATTTCAACCTTGAGGCGGTGAAGGTACGCAGACGCGTGCTTGCCCCCTATCGCAAGGACGGTGAGCCAAAGGACTGGGTGGAGGAAAGCGATGGAAAATTCAGAGACACATGCCCTTCCAACTTGTGGGACGATATTAGCGTGCCATTCTGGTCGATGCCAGAGAACACCGACCATCCTACACAGAAGCCTGAGAAACTGTACGCCAAGCTTATACTTGCCTCGTCCAAGGAGGGTGACCTCGTGCTTGACCCCTTCATGGGAAGTGGTACAGCATGCGTTACCGCAAAGAAACTGAAGCGCCACTATTGTGGCATAGAGATAAACGAAGAGTTCTGCCTATGGGCTGCCAAGAGGCTACAGATGGCAGATACGGACACAAATATTCAAGGATATTCCGATGGAATATTCTGGGAAAGAAACTCAGGAATGTCTTTGCGACATTCCTGAAGTTAAGAATTAAGAGTTAAAAGTTAAGAGTTGAGTTTATGAGTTTTTAAGTTCGTAAGTTTTTAAGTTCTTAGGTTCTTAAGTTTGTGAGTTTTTAAGTTCTTAAGTTAAAAGTTTCAACCATTTACTCATCTTAAAACATTACACTTCAAATTGCACAAAACATGACAGGAAACATAAATAAAGCAAGTAGAGCACCTTACAGCAAGATGAATTTCTCGCTCAAGTATCCAGAGAATGAGGGTGGAATGAATGAGCGCATCAAGCGTCTTCATAAGCTGAGTATAGAGACAGAACCTACGCTCACCATCGAACGTGCGCTCATAGAGACTACCTTCTACAAGGAGAACTATGGCAAGATGCCGAACTGTATTCTTCGTGCACGCAACTTCTACGAGATATGCAAGAAGAAGACAATATATATCGGCGACGATGAGCTTATCGTTGGCGAGAGAGGTCCTGTGCCTAAGGCTGTACCTACATTTCCTGAGCTTACCTGTCATACGGTGGAAGACCTCCACACTCTCGACACACGAGAACTACAGCCTTACCACATCTCACAGGAAGATATAGACACTTACGAACGTGAAGTCATCCCTTACTGGAAAGGTCGCACACAGCGTGAACGTATCTTCACACACGTGAGCAATGAGTGGGAAGAAGCCTATCATGCTGGTGTGTTCACAGAGTTCATGGAACAGCGTGCTGGTGGACATACGTCAATGGATGGCAAGATGTACCGTCGAGGACTTTTAGAAACAAAGGAACTTATCAAGAAGACCCTCGACAACCTTGACTTCATCAACGACCCTGAGGCAACAGACAAGCAGATGGAGCTTCAGGCAATGGACATCAGCTGCGATGCTGCTATACTCTTTGCCGAGCGTCATGCTGACTTGGCACATGAGATGAGTGAAAAGCTGAGTGAAAAGTTAAAAGTGAAAAGTGAAAAATCCGAATTATCTGAGCAAGACAAATCAGCTATACTCCAGAGGATTGCAGAACTCCATAAGATAGAGGAAACATGTCGTTGGGTTCCTGCTCATGCGCCAAGAGACCTTCACGAGGCAATACAGATGTACTGGTTCGTACACCTCGGTACGGTAACGGAGCTTAACGGATGGGATTGTATGAATCCAGGACACATTGACCAGCACCTCTATCCTTTCTATAAGAAGGGACTGGAAGATGGTACAATGACTCGTGAGAAGGCAAAGGAACTTATCTCCTGTCTGTGGATTAAGTTCAACAATCAGCCTGCACCTCCTAAGGTGGGAGTGACAGCACTCGAATCGGGTACATACAACGACTTTACAAACATCAACATAGGTGGTATAGACAAATATGGAAACGATGCCACCAACGATATTTCATACATCATACTTGAGATACAGGAGGAGCTTCACGAACTTCAGCCGGGTCTATCCATCCACATAAGCAAGGTGACGCCTGACGAGTTCGTGATAGCAGGAGCCAAGGTCATACGCCAAGGTCATGGCTATCCTTCATGCTTCAATCCTGACACTTATGTTCAGGAACTTGTGCGCCAAGGCAAGACCCTGGAGGATGCACATGAGGGAGGTACGTCTGGATGTATCGAGGTAGGAGCATTCGGCAAGGAGGCATACATCCTCACAGGTTATCTCAATACTCCAAAGATACTGGAGATAACACTCAACAATGGTCTTGACCCCGTAAGCGGAAAGAAGTTAGGACTGGAGACTGGTGACCCACGTACATTCAGGACATACGACGAGTTGTACGATGCTTACCACAAGCAGATGGTGTATTTCGTAAATATGAAGCTTGCCGTAAACAACTACATTGAGCGTATGTTCTCGCTCTATGCCCCTGCCACGTTCCTATCGCTCTTCATCGACGACTGCATAACACGCGGCAAGGACTACTACTCAGGTGGAGCACGCTACAATACGCAATACATCCAATGTACAGGTCTCGGAACGATAACCGACTGTCTCTCCACACTCAAGAAGCATGTATTTGAGGACAAGAGATTCACTATGGACGAAATACTTACAGCCGTTGCCAACAACTTTGAGGGTAACGAGAAACTTCGTCAGTTCATCATCAACCGCACACCTTTCTTCGGTAATGATGACGACTATGCCGACACAATAGCCGTAAAGGTTTACGACGACCTTGTGGAAGCAATAGAGGGACATCCCAACACACGCGGAGGAACAACTCAACTCAACATGCTCTCCACAACTTGCCACAACTACTTCGGCTCAGTATGCGGGGCAAGCTGTAACGGTCGCCTTGCCAAATTTGCCATAAGCGACGGAACATCACCTGCTCACGGAGCAGACAGACAAGGACCAACATCCGTAGTCAAGAGTCTCGGCAAGCTTGACCAGACAAAGTCGGGCGGTACACTCCTCAACGTAAGGTTCGTACCTCAACTCTTCAAGCGTGACGAAGACCTCAAGAAGATAGTGAGCCTCATCCGCACATACTTCAACCTCGGCGGTCATCATATCCAGTTCAACGTAGTAGATACTGCTACCCTACTCGAGGCACAGACTCACCCAGACGAGTACAAAGACCTTCTTGTGCGTGTGGCTGGCTACTCTGACTATTTCAACGACATGACCACGCAGCTCCAGAACGAGATTATAGCACGTACGGAGAATGAGGAATTCTAAAGCCCCCATCCCCCAAAGGGGGCGGCCATACGAAGAGAAACAATTTTGAATTATGAATTCTTAATTTTGAATTTATCATGGCACAATTCTGGATAAAGAAAGATGAGAAGCAGGAGGTTGACGAGAAGGCTCTCAATCCTTTTGCCAAGAAGATAGGGCATGGAAACATGTTTTTCCCTGACCAGGACAAAGATAAAGATGCGAAAGCAGAAAACACGAAAAGCGAGTACGAGAAATATTGTCAGCAACAGCTTGACAATATGCTCGACGACATGGAAGACCGTTGCATAGGCGACATGGCAGAAGGACAGTTCGTGCGCTCACACTAACTTGCATCACTCATCCTTCGTGATGCAAGAGTTAAGAGTTATAAATTAAGAGTTAAGAGTTAGATTTTACTCTTATGGCAAGCACAATTCACAATATATTGGGATTATTAGGTAAGAATAACTATAAAAAATACAAATATTAGCTAAAATCACAATATATTGTGATTTTTCTTGGTAATAACGAAATATGGTTTTAAGTAGGTGTGCAAAATTATTTTTATAATGATTGTATTGATTAATGATGTAGGTTCAGCGCATAAAATAAATGAGTGTAGTGACTCCTACTCGATTGTTTTTAGGCGTTGAAGATGCGCAGTAGGCGGTGCAAGGATTGTAAAAATAATTTTGCACACCTGCTTATACAGACGTAATACATTAAAAGAATGAGCACCATAGGAGAAGAAATAAAGAACAGACGCAAGGAACTACAAATAAGCCAGCAGGACATTGCTGACCTTGCCGGGATAGGCATCAACACGCTTGTTGCCATAGAACGTGGCACGGGTAATCCGTCATTAAAGACATTGACAGCTGTCCTTGACGCACTCGGATTCGAGCTACATTGCCAACCGAGGAAACTAACCATAAACTGACAAACTAAAACAAATAAACAAACTAACTATAAACAAAGACAAACTATGAGAAAAAGCTTTATTGGACGTATTATCGCCATGATAACATTCACCCTGACGACTGTTATGACCTATGCTAATGATGGAGAATTCCACATAAGCGGTAATCATCTTGTACCAATATCCAATACGGATATCAAGATTGTAAAGGAAGTTTTGACTATCAGATTATGTGACACAACAGATTACACATACGTTGATGTCGATTATACTTTCGTGAACACATCGTCAAAATCAAAGACAATCAAGATGGGATTTGAGGCAGCTATTGAAGACAGCTGGGCATATCTTCCTGCGGAAACTCACAAAGGCCACCCTTCCATTTGGAATTTTAATGTGGAAATGAACGGAAAGCATGTCAACCATACAAATGAATATGCTTTCTATGAAGACTCCGTTCATCTCGACTACAAGAACTTTCCTGTTGATAAGACTAAATGGGTTCTTGGAGGAAAAGAATACAGGGATATGGATGATGGTACATGGTGGGATCAAGGTCTCATGAACCGAGCGACAAAAGAATTTAAGCCATACGCCCACGTTTACCTCTTTAGCGCAACATTCCTACCTGGTGAAAACAAGATTCATCACACATATATATACGATTGTGGACGTGCAATCACAGAGGACTTTATGGTACGATATTGGCTGACACCTGCAATGCGTTGGAATGCAAACAAGATAGAAGACTTCACACTTCGCATTGCTGCTGAAGGAAGTAAGCATTTCAGAATTTCTGGTCCTTTCGACAAAGGCTCTTTCAATATAGCAAACGGAATGGGTAAACATAGGAAAAGTCAATACGGCGGTAAGGAAGTTGTACTAAGAAACGCAACGATTGAATATCACTGCAAAGACTTTATTCCAGACGCTGACCTTTGGATTAACTCCTTTGACAGTTATCTTTATGACGACAAAGACCATAAAGGTATAACAGCACCGACGGGAGCATATTACAGATATGGCCATTTCTTTGGCTATTTACAACATGGATATGAAGGCTTCAACGATTTTGAGAAAAGAGTCATTCGTAATCTTCCATACGCATCACGCGGATATGTGTTCAAAGACCAGACACTCGCCGATTACTTCAGCCAGTTCTATTGGTATATGCCAGACCCAGAATGGAAAGCTTCGACCAAGGACTTCAGTCCACGTGAACGAGAGTTTATCACGGGCGAATACTTCAAAGATGAATAATACTAAACGATGCGTGTCAAATATTTTTACGTACAAGCGTAAAAATATTTGACTACATTCGTTTATGATGCAAATATATTACCATGAAGTCAAGATTATAGCATACCTTTGCAGTGGATAAAAACAAAGATTATGAAAAGAACGATCATCACAACATTACTTGCAGTATGTCTCATCATGACAAGTTGCAGCACGGCAACAACAAGCGCAACACGAAAGATTGACAAGGTTGAGGTGGGCATGAGCAAGCAGGACATACGTAAATTGCTCGGTACACCCATCTTCAAGAATGCGGACGAGATGGGTGAACAATGGGCTTATCGCAAGGTCATAGGCGACATACTCCAACCAGAAGAGGCAATATTCATCGTCACATTCAACTCAGACGGCAATGTGGCAGAATATCGCACTATGAAGCCCTTGGAGTTCCGTATGCTGCATCCACACTTCAATCTATAAATGAAGTTTTTCTTCATAATTATGCATATAGTATCATTACCACGCACACAACAGGATGAAGCCCTACAACTTGTGAGGGATGTATTCATGGAGTTTGAGGCACCCGACTATAGCGAAGAAGGAACCATCGAGGTTATACGCTCTCTCAATGACGAGACATATCTGAGCCAGCATCAGTTCTTTGGAGCATACGTAGGCGATATACTCGCTGGAGTCATTGCCACACGAAACGAACATCATCATATAGGTCTGCTGTTCGTAAAGAGACAATTCCAACGGCAAAACATCGGGCGACAACTCATCCAACACATCCTCACGTTGAAGGATGATGCTCCGATTACCGTCAACGCCTCGCCTTATGGTCATGAGTTCTACCACAAGATGGGATTCCGTGATACAGACACAGAACAAATATATAAAGGTGTACGCTTCTTCCCTATGGTCATGGATGAACGAGTGCTAAGATTAGAATTAAGACAGGTTCTATGAATATGAAAAAAAAGAACATACTGATTCTCTCTGGCAGTCCTCGCAAAGTGGGCAACACTGACCTGATGGTAGATGCTTTCGTCAAGGGAGCGTCCAAGCTGCACAATGTAGAAGTCGTGTCCGTACATGACTATAAGATAGCTCCATGTATGGGTTGCAATGCCTGTTTCAGGAACGAAGGCAACAACTGTGTACAGAATGACGACATGACTCACATCTACGACAAGATGAAAGATGCCGACGTACTCGTTATTGCATCGCCAGTATATTTCTATGGACTGAGTGCACAACTCAAAGCAGTCATAGACCGTTGTCACAATCCACTTAGAGACACGTTCCACATCAGCAGTATGGCGCTCCTGCTTGTCGGCGCTGCCACTCTGCCCGAACTATTTGACAGTATCGTCACCCAATATCAGCTATGCATCAACTTCTTCAATCTTAAGGATGCAGGACAAGTCCTTGTGCGCGGTGCAAAGGACAAGGGAGATATAAAGAATACAGATGCCCTGAATGAGGCATACGAGTTAGGACTAAGAATTTAGACTTTTGAATAATACAACTAACGATTATGGAACAAAGATTTTGTCAGAGTTGCGGAATGCCACTCACAGAAGATATTCTCGGCACCAATGCCGATGGAAGCAAGAATGAAGAATACTGCATCTACTGTTACAAGGACGGTGCATTTACTGGTGACTACACCATGGAAGAGATGGCAGACTTCTGCGCTCAGTTTGTAGATGACTACAACAAGCACACGGGCAAGAGTCTCAGCCGTGAGGAGTACAAGAACGAACTCCTGAAGTTCTTCCCTATGCTCAAGCGTTGGCAGTTGCCTACCGACCAGCTTCCTCATGCCACGTCACCTATCAAGCAGGCTCTCATTGACGAGGTGAATGCACTCGGCATTAAGGATATGCCAAAGATTGACAACCTCTTTTCACTCACAGGTTCATTCATCAATCAGGAGTACAAACTCAATGGCAACACCATCAAGCTCTTTGACGACAACGCAAGTTACTGGGGCAATCAGGTAGAGAAGCAAGGTGTCGAGGGCAGATGCTTCGGTATAGCCTGCGATGAGCACTACGTCATAGTGAGCGAGTATGGCAAGGACGGAGCTGATGCCGAGATTGTGATGGTGAAGAGAAGATGAAAAGCCCCTTAGGGGGGATACTAAGGTTATCAGGTTGTCAGGTTGTCAAGTCTAAACACAGAGAGCGGAGGGCACGGAGAGGCTCTCAGAGAAAACTCTGTGCACGTTGTCCTCCGTGTCCTCTGTTTCCTCTGTGGACTCTGTGTTTCCCCAAAACGAAACTTAAAGAAGAAGTAAAATGACAATAGTACTCAACACCTTGGAGACGGGCGACTATGCCGATGAGATAGACACGCTCGTCTCCAACATGGGTAATGAGGTTGAAATGATAAAGACCTCCGAAATGAACATATCACACTGTTTGGGATGCAACCAATGCTGGCTGAAGACTCCGGGAGTATGTGCAATAAAGGACGACTACGAAAAGATAGTAAGGAAACTGGTCGGTGCACAGAACCTATGGATAGTAAGTGACACACGTTTTGGCTTCCTCGACTATCGTGGCAAACGTGTCATGGATCGCATCATGCCTATGCTCAATATGAACATTGAGTTTCGTGACGGATGGATGCGTCACCAGTTACGTTACCATACCCTCAACGTGGGAGTTATATACAAAGGGAAAGGCGACCAACAACTACTGGACGAATGGTGCGAGCGTGCTGCCGTCAATCTCGGCGGTCATTCACTTGGAGCAACAGCCTTGATAGGCGGAAAGGAGGACGCATAATGCATATAGTAATCATCAATGGCAGTCCACGTGTGAAGAAGTACAGTAACACGGACAAGATTATCCAGTCATTCGCAACGGGACTGGAGGAGGACGGAAGCACATACGAGCTTTACAGCCTGTCCGACCGTAAGGAATGGGATGCAGCGCGTGAAGCTTTTAACGAGAATGACAATATCATCATCGCCCTGCCTCTCTATGTGGAGTGCATACCAAGCCTCCTTCTTGAGTTTCTCGACACCCTGCCAACCAAGCGCACCAAGCCTGCACAACTATCGTTCATACTCCACGGAGGATTTGACGAGGGACACCAGTTGCGCTTAGGCGAACGCTTCCTCAAGTCACTCCCTGCACAGTTAGGATGTACCTATGGAGGTTGTCTTGTAAAGGGAGGCAGCTTCTTGATACGTACTGATGCCAAGATAGCAGAACGAGCAACAAAACCCTATCAGGCAATGGGTCGGTTATTTGCGCAACGTGGCACCTTCAACACCAGGGAGGCTGCCAAGTTTACTGGCCCAGAGCAGTTTCCATGGCTGCTCCGCCTGATGATAGGGCTTATCCTGAAGAATGTTGTAAACAAGAAGTTCGAGCGTTTTGCCCAAGACTGGGGATGCGTTCGACCACTAGACTATAAGGCATACCAAGATAATTCATAATGCATAATTCACAATTCATAATTAACTACGTTGAGCCCTTCGGGGGCATAATCGGATAAAGGCATGATACAGAACAATGATACGATTCATAATTTTGAACACAAGGAAGCAACTCAAGTCTGTTCTATAGAAAATGACAAACTGGATGAGGCGTTAAAGCTCGTGAAAGAGGTATTTATGGAGTTTGAAGCCCCAGACTACTGTGATGAGGGTATTGCAGAATTCATTCATACCATCGGTGATGAATCATATCTAAGTATGCATCGCTTTTATGGAGCGTATCAAGACAATAAGCTGGTGGGAGTAATTGCCTCTCGCAATGAACATCACCACATCGGACTATTGTTTGTGGATAAGAACTATCAGCGAAAAGGCATTGGCAAGCAACTAATCCAGCATATCCTTGATATGAAGGACGGAGAGCCTATCACGGTAAATGCCTCTCCCTACGGTCATGAGTTTTACAAGAAACTGGGATTCGCAGATACCAGTGAGGAACAGATTACGAACGGAGTACGATATTATCCGATGCTGAGATATTAACACGTAATTGATGAAAGAAAAAATTGTCATGGAAATATCAAATTGGTTTAAGGCTTTCGAGAAAGGTATAGCACGACTCTCTCCAGAGGAGCGGTCAGCATTCTTCTCGGAATGTGGAAAAAACTGTGTAAATGGCGGCACACTTTCTGTTTACAAGAAACTCTATGAGGATGCCAAAGGTAACATGGATGTGTTCTTTCAGATGGCAAATGATTTGCCAGGAGTAAAAAGTGAGGTTGTTGAGAAAGGTCATGTCTATCGACTAATCTTCTTGGAATGCACCTGTGAGTTGTGTAAAAAGGGATATGTCACTACGCCTTTGCTCTGTGAATGTTCACGCCAGAGTGTGATTTATTCGCTGCACAGTTTATGGAAAGACAAGAACTTCACCGTAACGCTTTGTCATTCCATCTTGGGTGGTGGGACAGATTGCGAAATGAGAATAGAGGTCGATAGATAAATGAAGCGAATACATATTTGATTTGATAAAAGATTATGAACACAAGAGCACTTGTCGTTATCGACATTCAAAACGATATAACGAAACACTACCGCGACATTGTTGACAATATCAATGCAGCTATTGATTGGGCAGTATCCAAAGGTATGCATGTTGTCTATATCAAGCATAATAACATCACCGCAGCCACACGTACCTTCAAGCCTGGTACTCGTGGCGAAGAGTTGGCACCAGAACTGAAGGTGGTTTCAGACAATATCTTTGTGAAGACAAAGAGTAACGCACTGACGAGCGAGGCGTTTAGCACATTCATTGCAAAAAATGGAATCACAGAGTTCTATGTTACTGGTGCTGATGCTACTGCCTGCGTGAAATCCACCTGTTTCAACATGCGAAAAGCTGGCTACACAGTGCATGCCATCTCTGACTGTATCACCAGCTACGACTTGAAGAAGTTGCCAGAGATGCTCGCCTATTACGCCAAGCAAGGCTGCGAAGTGACTACTTTGAATGATATATTGCATGAGTGATTCCATAAAATGAACACAATATTATACATCCACGGAAAAGGAGGAAGTGCCAACGAG
>CAMOVB010000023.1:0-22675 GCA_946626925.1 uncultured Prevotellaceae bacterium | reverse complement strand
TGAGAATACTTGGCGAAGTTACTGAGTTGCAGGAATCTTGTTTCAATCAATGTCCTATCGAGGAACTTGTACTGCCAACCACGCTCAAAAAGATTGGTCCATCAGCTCTCAACCGCCTTTACGTTGAGTCTCTCATTCTGCCTACTGGTCTCTACTTCATAGGTGATGGGGCAATTAGCAGTGCAACTATAAGAAACATCACTTTACCTTCGACCGTTTCATACATTGGCTCTGAAGCAATAAAGATAGGCGCAGGTTCTGCACTCACATTTGAAGGTGATGTGCCAGGATATGTGGCAGAGGATGCTTTCGGAAGGATAAATACAAGTTACAATCCTCTTGACAGGCTTACATTGAAAGTAAAGAAAGACTACTACGACAATTATATCGGCAATCATCCATGGAACAAATTCGGAACGATTGAAACAATCAACACAAGTAGCAATACAGAGCCTTCGATTGACGATGTAGAAGATGTGACAGAAGTGAATTTCGTTGACGGACAGACATACAGTGCAACCAACTATCGCAGAGCAGCGACACTCACCTACTCACGCAATTTCCAGAATACAATGTGGCAAGCGCTATACGTCCCATTCACAATGGAATACAATGACTGGAAGAACGACTACGACATTGCACGTCTCAATGCAATCCGTATGTACGACAACGACGACGACGGTGAGTATGACGAAACAGAACTTGAGATTATCAAGGTTCTGTCAGGTAATATCTATGCCAACCATCCATACTTCATAAGAGCAAAGAATGCTGGTGAGAAAGAAATAATCCTCACTAATGCACTTGTATATCCAGCAGAGAGCAACTCCATCGACTGTTCAACAGTTGAAACAAGTTTTGAGCTTACAGGAACTTATCGAGTCATTTCTGGTATCGACATGGTATCAAACAAGTACTACGCCCTCTCAAGAGGTCAGTTCTGCTACACAACCAACACCAACGCATACCTCAATCCTAACCGTTGGTACATGAAGGTAACAGAGCGTAATAAACAGGTGTTCCACAAGACGAACCTCAGCCGTATGCGTGTAATCGTCAAGGGTGAGAATAATGACGAAATTCTTGATGACTTCATCCCAAACAACGAACTGTTCGACGGAGAACAGACAACTACAGGTATCTGTACATCTCCATCAGTTGATGCAGAAGACGATGCACCAATCTTCACACTTGAAGGTACATGCTTGAACGCAAACGAGACACTCATGCCTGGTATTTATATCAGAAACGGAAAGAAATACGTGGTAAGATAAAAACAAAGTATTTTTTCATTTCATTATAAATACAGATTTAGTTACAGCTTTAGAGGTGGTTAGCGTAATGCTAACCACTTTTTTGTGCTGTACAGTTTGATTTGATCGAATATGAAGCCTTAAAGGCCGGGGAAAAACAGATAGGCATTCGGGCTAAGTTTTGGAGGCTTTGCAACCATATATGTCTATTTTGCACCATAAAAAAATGGGTAATAAGGTATGGTAAGATAAAAATATAGCATAAAAAAAGTTGCCACTCCTATACGAAGCAGCAACTATTCTCCAACTAACAACCTGACACTTCAGTATCGATAGGCTTGGATTTTTTAGAAAGTGATGAACTTAGAAAAAGCTATTATATTTTGAACACTGCAAAGGTATGAAGTTTTATTGAGTCACACTTATAATTTGGGCGCAGTATTGTCCTATTTCAGTTCTTCGATACATTTCCATGTATGTCTTATCTGCACAAAATATCATTTGAGACATTAATATAAATAATTATTGTCTTAAATCAGAAGTAACATAATCCTTTATTTTTATAATACACATGAATGATTACATTAGTGATGGTAATATGCGAGTTGAAGCAAAATAAATCATTGTTTCATTCACATATCATACAGAAATGGCGATGCCAAAGCTTGTTTTTTCATTTCATGTACATCGTATATCGTGTAATAATACTATCTTTGCACCCGAATTTAAACTATTCTAACTTAATTAACTACTGAAAATATGGTATTAAGAACTTTATGTGTTGTTGCATTGACTTTCGTCGGTGCTTGTAACTTATATGCACAGGAAGAAGACTTTGTCGTTGTAACTGCTGACAAGAATGACAGTCAAAGGGAACACAAAACAAATTCAAATGAATTCAAGGCAAATTATGGAATTGGCTGGTACACGTCAGAATTTTCAAACGGTTACCAAACAAACAAGGATGTGTCAACCAAATGTGGTTCACTGTCCTATCATCATTTCTGGCATCCTAACACAAGCAGAGAGAACTGTTACTTTGGAATTGGTGCACACTACGTTAAAGCTTTGGGAACCTGGAATGGTACAATAGAAATGACTTATTATGGCCCATCATTAGCATTTGCAGTTGAAAGCGAGGATGCAAGGTGGCGTTTGGGCTGTTCCATCAGTTTAGGACATGGTGAAATGGAATGGAACTCAGACAAACTGTCAGGATTTGGAGGATACGTTGACATGAACCTCGTATATAAGTTCACAAACAATGTCGGTTTTGCTCTTGGCTTTAATATAGTTACTGTTCGCGATGGTGAATATTCGAAGGAATTAATTAAAGGTTCTCAAGCTATGAACCTTATGATTGGCCCTGAATTCTATTTCTAATTGACAAACTATTTAAAAATATAATCATGAAAAGAAACGTAAGATTTATCGTTCTTTCGATGTTACTTACAGTTTTTGCTGTTTGTAACGCTCAGACACCCACATTGAAGGAGGTGGTAACAAAGTATTATCAGAAGTGTATGACACAGGATTGCTACCACGGAATGTTAGCTAAAAAGTTAAGAAATTACGATGGAACGAGCAAATACATTCCACAATTGCTGGACTCATGTACCAATAAAGCAATTGTAGCATCATACATAAACGATAAGTTCGTAGATGACTTCGTGGACGAGGTTCTTCCTATATTTGAGAAAAATATTACGCCTGAGGAGCTACTGAAGGTTGTTGATAACGTGGACAGCCTTTACTGCTCAACAGACTACTACAGAGTGTATGTTGAATCTGTAGTAGCCGACTTTAACGAATTCTCAAACATTGTCTATTCTTTGACTGCAGCAAAAAAGCCTGTCAATTTGAAACGTATAGAATGCGATGTACCTCAGAGTTACAAAGATCAAGTGGGGTTTATTGTTTGTAAACTGCCTTCAGTTGAGAAACTCTATGATAAGGTAAACGCAATGCCTATGCTGGGTACAAATTCCAAACAACTGTACTGTGACTACATGCAAGCAAATGCAAGGAAATTCCTTATAAACAAATTATATGAATACATTCCCGAAGAATTCGTCTTTAAGGAATTGGCATATATTTGGGAAAACACAAAAACATACACCAAGCTTTTGAAGGAGTTACAGAAGAATGAAAAAGACATCTTCAATAACATGACCAAGAAAATAGATGCTTATGTGACGGATACCGTAAACATTGCAAAAGCTGTCAAAAAAGCTAAGGAGACAAACATGGATAGTGTAAGATTTTATTTCAACTACGATGTTTGTGAAAAGAATCCTGAGTTCAAAGGTGGTGATCCTGAATTGATGAAGTGGTTGCAACACAATCTGCGTTATCCACGCCTTGCACAAGAAAACGGTGTACAATCACGAATTCTTGTGGGATTCGTTGTTGATAAAGATGGCTCTATCTGCAAGACTCACGTTATATCTTCTTCCGTAAGGGATTCTCATCGCAATGAGATTACTCTTGAAGTTACAGATGATCCTAAAATTGTGGAAAAAATCCTTGTTGAGGAGTCAGGACGTTTAGCACTTGAGGCAGAAGCAACGAGAGTTGTCAATGCAATGCCAAGGTGGATGCCAGGTACAGTTAATGATAAGCCTGTAAAAGTTAAATATACTCTTCCTGTTACTTTCCGTCTGCAATAGCACTTAATTTAAGTTTCGCAAGTTTTTTAGCTTGCTCATTTATGGGAGTAAAAGGAAGTAAAGAGGAGTACTTCCAGGCGTTGAGTAATACTAAGTAAAATAAACGTGCAAACATCGATACTATTAAGGTAACCAACCATTATAGTATCGGGGTTACTAACCATTATAGTATCGGGGTTACTAACCGTTATAGTATCGGGGTTACTAACCATTATAGTATAAGGGTTACCAACCGTTATAGTATAAGGGATTGAAAAGAGAAAACTGTGACAAGTAGCAAACCGGATAACCTAAGACATCACAGTCCCTCAACTAGAGCTTATACAAATCACACACAGCGTTGGCTTGATTCTGCCATCAAGCCAACGCTGTGTGTTTTTCGAGCCTAAAACATACGTTGAAATGCGTTATTTGTTGAAAAACACCCATATTTCAACATTTGTATCATCGATAATCAACATTTTTAGCCTATTTGTAACCGAAAAACACGATATATTTGCAAGCGAATTCATTAAGTTCTTAAGTTTTTGAGTTTTTAAGTTTATGAGTTCTTGCGAATGTGAATTGTGAATCTTTTAGTTCTCACAAATAATCACAAGTACGCTTTGTGACAATAAAAACTTGCAAACTCAAAAACTCAAAAACTTACAAACTCAAAAACTCAAAAACCTAAAAACTTACAAACTTATACTAAATATGAAAAGAAACTTAATACTAATCTCCCTGCTTGCTCTCGTGGCAAACGTGAGTTGGGCGCAGAAGGTCGAGTTCTTCACTCCAAGCATTGTGCGTATAGTGAAGGATAACGGTCAGACGGTTGACAAGAAGTCGGAAGTGGTGACTGCCGTCCCACAGAAAGTAAAGGTGAGCAAGACTCAGAATGGCACAAAGACTGTGTACAAGTCTTCGGCTCTTACCGTGACAGTAGATAACGGAAAGGTTACTTTCGCCGACAACAAGGGTAACGTACTCCTCAAGGAAGGAGAGAGTAAGTTCACGCCTATCACTTCTGGCGTGGATAAGGGTGCATATAAGGTGAAGCAGGGCTTTGCTATCGACAAGGACGAACATATATATGGTCTTGGACTTATCCAGAACGGTAAGATGTCACAGCGTGGTGAGCACAGACTCATGATGCAGAGCAACCTTGAAGACTATGGCAACGTTTTCCAGAGCATCAAGGGGTACGGAATATTCTGGGACAACTATTCGCCAACACAGATAGATGATAATGCTACTCTCGAACTGGAGAGTCAGGTGGGCAAGGTCATCGACTATTACTTCATGTATGGCGGTAATGCCGATGGAGTGATTGCACAGATGCGTCACCTTTCTGGTAAGGTACCTATGCAGGCATTATGGACATACGGATTCCACCAGAGTCGTGAACGATACAAGAGTCAGCGTGAATTACTTGAGGTAGTACACAAGTACCGTGACCTCAAGGTTCCTTTCGATGGTATCATTCAGGACTGGCAGTACTGGGGAAGCAACTATACATGGAATGCCATGGAATTCATAAACGAGGACTTTGGTCAGGCACAGCAGATGATTGATGAGGTACATCGTCTCAATGCCCACATGAGCATCTCCATCTGGTCATCATTCGGTCCTGAGACAAAGGCATTCAAGGAACTCAAGCAGAAAAACCTACTTTTCAGCTTCAAGACATGGCCTGAGAGCGGTCTTGGCTTCTGGCCTCCACGCATGGACTACCCAAGCGGTGTGCGTTGCTATGACGTGTATAGTCAGGAGGCTCTTGATATATATTGGAAGAACCTTTCACGTCTTCACAAGATGGGTATAGATGCATGGTGGATGGACTCTACAGACCCTGACCACATGTCATACAAGGACTCTGACCTTGACGAGAAGACTACCATGGGTAGTTACCGTAGCGTGCGCAACATCTTCCCGTTGAAGGCTGTTGGCGGTGTGTATGACCATCAGCGTGCTGTCGATTCATCAAAGCGTGTGTTCATTCTCACTCGTAGTTACTTTGCTGGGCAGCAGCGCACAGGTGCAAACACATGGAGCGGTGACATCGGTTCATCATGGGACAGTTTCCGCAAGCAGATTCCAATCTGCCTCAACTATACACTCACAGCCAATCCTAATGTAAACACTGATATCGGTGGATTCTTTGCTGGCTCATACAACACACAGGGACATAACTCAGGTACCCGCAATCCACAGTATCAGGAACTCTATGTACGCTGGATGCAGTTCGGCGCATTCTGTCCAATGATGCGTAGCCACGGAACAGACGTGTATCGTGAGCTCTACTACTTCGGCAAGAAGGGTGAACCTGTATATGACGCACTCGTTGATGCTGTCAAGCTTCGCTATCGTTTCCTTCCTTATATATATAGTACCTCATGGCAGGTGAGCAAGAACGACGACTCGTTTATGCGTGCTCTCTTCATGGACTTCAAGAATGACAAGAATACATGGAACAACAGCCGTGAGTACATGTTCGGCCGCAACGTACTCGTATGCCCAGTCCTCAATCCTCTTTACACAAAGGAGAAGATTGTGAAGACTGACGAGCTCAGCGGATGGAACAAGAGTGAGAGCAACGAGGCAAACATTGGCTATCCTAACGTGAACTGGAAGGACAACAAGCAGTATGAGGTTTATCTCCCAGCTGGTACTTCATGGTACGACTACTGGACAGGCACCAAGCATGATGGTGGACAGAAACTCATGACTACCATTCCACTCGACCACTCACCTCTGTTCATCAAGGCAGGAAGCATCCTTCCGCTCGGACCAGACGTGCAGTATGCCAACGAGAACAAATATGACAATATAGACATCGTTGTTTATCCTGGTGCCAATGCAGAGTTCACACTCTACGAGGATGAGGGCGACAACTACAACTATGAGAAGGGAATGTACTCTACCATCCGTCTCACTTGGAACGACAAGGCTAAGACACTCACCATCGGTAAGCGTCAGGGCGCATTCCCAGGAATGTTGGCAAGCCGCACATTCAACGTAAAGATTGTTGGTGGAACAACAAAGACAATAACATATAGTGGCAAAAATACAATAGTTAAGTAATCGCATTTAAGAAGCCTGCCATTCAAACTGATGGCAGAAATTAAGGTAAAAAGATTTGACGGAAAACCATATTTTAACTTTAGGATAACATTCAGACGGGCAGTTCTCAGCAATGGGAACTGCCTTTGTGTTTCGGAACATTCTGTTCAAGTCGCATCTATAATAAATGTATGGTGAAACGTACCGATTGAAGGTAGTCGGAGCGACAGTCGAGTGTGGGTGATAGCGACAGTCGAGTGTCATGGGGTGCGACACTCGACTGTCGTGTGGTGTGACACTCGAGTGTCATGATGCACGACACACGGGTGTCGCTCCGACTGCACTCGAGTGTCGCTCTGACTATGTCCGAAAGCCGTGTAAATGTGCTATCGGAAGTCGTCGTACTGACTAGTGCTAACAGGTCGCGCAGACTAGTGCTAGTCTGTCATACAAACTAGTACTAGTCTGTAACGCAAACTAGCGCTAGTCTGTGGTACAAACTAGCGCTAGTCTGGGCGACATGCTTTCGGAAGCATTGTCGATGATAACATTTATGCCTATGAAAGGTTGCTTTACTCAACTCATAACCTATAACTTATACCCCATAACTCACAACTCATAACTCATCACGGCATAGCCTTTATTCCTTCGTACTCCACATTCCACTTGCCATTCTTTGGGAAGCCAGGGAGCGGTTCGGTACATCCGTCCCAGCCAGCACACATGAGGGCAATGGTGGTGAGGAGACCGCCGTTGCCAGGTAGGTAACAACGGAGACGTGCGTCCTGATAGTTGTGACCGTTAGGCAGATACGTGTTGGTACGCTTGTCCATAAGGAGAGCGTCGATGGCTACGTCGGACTTGCCAAGTCGGACGGCACACATGGCGGTCATAGGATAATCCCATCCCCATGTCTTGTCCCAGTTCCAGTTGTTCATCACCCAGTCGAGCGTTTGCGACATCGTTGCTTTATCGTATTGAGGCGAGAACGGAAGCACACCGCATGCACTGAGCACCGCCATGTGGTCGCTGTAGAGTGACAGCGGAACGTCAGGCGACTTGTAGCTCTCGGCAGTCTCGGCTGCGGCATACACACCATCCTTTGCAGCAAGCGGAGACAGTTTATCTATTATCTTCTGCCAGTCGTCACGGGGCTGTTGTCCCATGCGCTGTCGCCATTGCTGGGCAACACCGAGTGCATAGTGCCAGTATGAAAGCTCGAAAGGTGGGTTGATAGTCTCGCTTGCCTTCAATGTCTCCTGAGCTGGAATACATCCCTTGAGGACATAGCGGTCATGAGCCTCATCGTATGTGGCGAACGAAGTCATGAAGCGTGCTGTCTCGTCCACAAGATTGCCGTATCGGTGGAGAATAGCCTCATCGCCCGTGGCACGATAGAGCAACTCGCAAAGATATATGATGTGAGGTTGCTGCCATATGAGGAATGAGCCTACATTTGATGGTGCTTCTGCTGCCAAAGGGTCAGTCATCTTCATCCATCGTGCACCATCAAATCCCTGACGACGTGCAATCTCATGCGCCATCGGCAGAGCCTTTTCATACCAAGGCAAGGTGCGTGCAAGCATCTCCGGGTGTCCCCAGAGTGCAAAGTGTGCCTGATGCCACCATATCATTTCGAGATGAAACTTGCCAAACCATGAGTTGTATGTCAGACCCGTTTCCTGTGGAGGCGTACTGCCTGCACATTGTATGGCAAGGAGATATTGCGAGAGTACTACCCTGCGCTCCAGCTCCATTGCACGTGGGTCGGTGCAACGACTGAAATCTACAGCTCCACCCGATTGCCAGTAACGATTCCAATAAGCCTTGGTACTGTCAACGGACGCTTCTGCTTCATTTTTCACAAATTCGTCGTCAATAGACTTTGTAAACTCTACCTGCAACGTCCATTTCTGATTGTCGGGAATGATAACGACACGGTTGCTGTCCACATTAATATGTTTCATGCTGGAGAACTGCAACTTCGCATAGAATGTCTGTCCATCCATGGTGTTACAGATAACAAGCGGGTAGCTCGGTTTGCCTGGGCGAATAAGAAGCTTTGCCGTGTGTTCCTTGTCGTTGCTCCAGTCGCACGCATAATCACTATGCTTGCCAGTTGGGTAAGGAAAACGTATCTGTACATCATGCATCAGAGGGTCATCAATACAGAACACGACCTTGTCTTTCGATGCGTCACACGATGTCTGCACCTTTATCCTTTTACCTTTACACTTGAAGCTTGAATATATGATGCCATCCCACAGGTCGAGTGTCTGTGAAATGTCGGTTATCATATCTTTGTCCATCCCGACAAATCCAATCGTGCCGAGATGCACACGATGAGGATTGGCACGCAGGTAGTCGCTTGCAGCCTTCTCCCTGCCTGTTTTCCATTGGCATGAGTACCATTCCTCTTTTCCACGACCAAAGTTGAAAGCCTTTAGCGCATTCTCAGCCTTGTATCCTTCAGAATTAGGAAACGAATGCCATGCCCACTGAGCCATCGTGCCCAGAGGCACTCCGTTGCGGTACAACTCCGGAAAGGTCTGCATACCTGTAACGTCACAGGTAAATGCAAACTCACCATTGCCCACGCTCAGGGAGCTGAGAGTGTCAATTCTTGTCACATGTGGATTGTTGCGTGTCACGAGTGCATGGCGGTCAATCTTGGCATCAGCCGCCATCGCCATCATCACCACGAATATAAAGATAATCGTCTTTTTCATTGGTTAGTTAAATAGCTTTGTAAATACGTCACAAAGGTAACAATAAAGATTTAATGGGACATCTATAAATCAACAAAAACTTTAAAATGAAGTTTGCAAAGAAAGAGGGTGTATCAAACGTAACATCTGATACACCCTCATAAAGATATATTTATGTTTAAGCTATGCGTAGTTATTACTGAAGTGCTGCCTTAAGCCTTACGATGAAGTCGTCGGCATCTGCCTTAGTGATGCAGAGTGGTGGGAGGAGACGAAGAACGTTTGTTCCGCTACAGCCTGTGAAGCAATGCTGCTCCTTGACGAGGCGTGTACGTATCTCCTTGTATGGCACGTCAAGTTCGATACCAATCATGAGTCCCTTTCCACGTACATCCACTACGTGTGGAAGACGCTCTGACTTGAGACGCTCCATGATGTAATCGCCTACCTCGGCTGCATTCTCAACGAGATGCTCGCTCTCTATTACGTCAAGTACGGCAAGGGCAGCAGCACAAGCAAGATGATTACCTCCGAATGTTGTACCGAGTTGTCCATATACTGGCTTGAACTTAGGTGAGATAAGCACTCCTGCCATCGGGAAACCGTTGCCGATACCCTTGGCTACAGTAATCATATCTGGCTTGACACCAAGGTGCTGGTGTGCAAAGAACTTACCAGAACGGCCGTAGCCACATTGTATCTCGTCACAGATAAGAACAGTGTCATGCTTGGTACAGAGGTCACGAAGTCCACGGAGGAAGTGTGCATTGACTGAACGGATGCCACCTACTCCCTGTATGCACTCAATGATAACGGCACACACATCGTCCTTCTTTATCTCTTCCTCCCATGCAGGAAGGTCGTTGAGAGGAAGGAATGTAACGTGCTTATTGTCATTGATTGGTGCCACAATCTTTGGATTGTTTGTTGCCTCAACAGCAAGGGATGTACGACCGTGAAATGCCTTTTGTGCAGCAAGGATACGTGTCCTGCCATTATAGAAACTTGCAAGCTTGAGGGCATTCTCATTAGCCTCAGCTCCTGAGTTGATGAGGAAGAACTGATAGTCATCATAGCCACACACCTTGCCAAGACGGTGTGCAAGTTCCTTCTGCAACGGATTCTGTACTGAGTTGGAATAGAAGCCGAGCTTTGCAACCTGCTTGCTTATTGCCTCTACATAGTGTGGGTGAGCATGGCCAATAGATATGACGGCATGACCGCCATAGAGGTCGAGATACTCTTGTCCCTTGTCGTCCCAAACCTTGCAACCCTTACCTTTTTCGATTGCAATGTCAAATAATGGATATACGTCAAATAATTCCATGATATTTTGAGTTTTTAAGTTTGTAAGTTTATAAGTTTTTATGTTTTTGCGACCATACTGTTGTACCTTATTCACAACAACTAAAAAACTCACAAACTTACCAACTCAACTTTTAACTTTTAATTTTTAACTTTTAACTCTAACAACGCACCAGCGGTGTTAGAATGCGCTTGCCTTGAGGTTCAGTCCTGCCTTCTCGTCCAAGCCGAACATGATGTTCATGTTCTGTACAGCTTGACCGACTGCACCCTTTAGGAGATTGTCGATGATGCTTGTCACGACAACCTTGCGACCGAAGACCTCTGTGTGAACGAGTGCCTTGTTGGTATTCACCACCTGCTTGAGGTCGAGGGCAGAGTCAGAATAATGAGTAAAGGCAGCATCCTTGAAGAAATCCTTGTACAGCTGTGCAATCTCCTCTGCTGACTTTGGCTCGTCAAGTGTGACAACCTCTGTACAGAAGATACCACGGGCAAAGTCACCACGGTAAGGAATGAAATCGACTGTTAGGCCGTCACCTTCAAATCCTTCGTTGAGTGTGTCGATAGCTCGTGGAGCTGACGCTGGGCGAAGCTCATTGAGTGTCTGACATATCTCATGAAGATGCTGGTGATTGAACAACTTATACACAGAGAAGTTATTGTTACGCCAAGAGAAGTGAGTCGTTGCTCCTGGCTTCTGACCTGCTCCAGTACTACCTGTTATTGCATTGACTGCTATGTCGTGAGTGAGAAGTCCTGCTTTAGCAAGTGGAAGGAGTCCCTCCTGAATACAAGTAGCAAAGCATCCCGGATTGGCAAGATGCTGACACTTGGCTATCTCGTCACGATGAATCTCAGGAAGACCATACACATAGTCGTGGTCGCCCTTGATACGGAAGTCCTGCGCAAGGTCGATTATCTTCACATTCTGCGGAATCGTGTGTTCCTTGAGGAACGCCTCACTCTTGCCATGTCCGAAACAGAAGAACACGACATCAACCTTATCAAAAGGCATCTCACTCGTGAACTCCAGCTCCGTGTCACCAATGAGTCCCTCATGAACATCATATACCTTATTGCCTGCATTCGACTCAGAGTTAGCAAACACAATCTCCACCTCAGGATGATTAAGCAAGAGACGTATCAACTCTCCTCCTGTGTAACCAGCAGCACCTAAAATTCCAACGGAAATCATACCTGTGGCCCCCCATCCCCCGAAGGGGGCGTCCTTCGGGACAAGGGAGCATATTTTTTATTTATTAAACAAATTTTTATTAACACATATTTACCAGATATAACCTTCTATATCCGGAGGCCGCCCCCTTCGGGGGCTGGGGGGCTTTACCTCTCTTCGTCTGGATGTGCGAGGTAGTAAGCACGGAGTGCTGTACTTGTCACCTTGATGAAGCCCTTAGCATCCTCTGATGACCAAGCCTTGGCAGTCTCACCATACTCGCCGAGCTTGTTCTTGACAAGGTCGTTAGGTGAATCAACACCTACTGTCTGGAAACAGAGAGGACGAAGTTCGAGTGTTACCTCACCTGTCACGTTACGCTGTGAACTGAGAAGCATAGCCTCAATGTCTGCCATGACTGGCTCAAGGTACTGTGACTCGTGGAGGAACATACCGTACCAGTTGGCAACCTGATCCTTCCAGTACTGCTGCCACTTAGAGAGTGTGTATTTCTCAAGGAAACGGTGAGCACCGATGATAAGCATTGGAGCTGCAGCCTCAAAACCTACACGTCCCTTGATACCGATGATAGTGTCGCCCACGTGGCAGTCACGACCAATGCCGTAAGCAGCACCAATCTCCTCTACAGCCTGAATGGCCTTAATCTTGTCGTCGTACTTCTTGCCGTTGACTGAGCAAAGCTCACCCTTCTCGAAACCGAGCTTCAAGATTTCTGGTCCCTGTTTAGTAACATGCTTGAGGTATGCTGTCTCAGGAAGTCCCTGTGTAGAGTCAAGAATCTCGCCACCACAGATGGATGTTCCCCAGATTCCCACATTATATGAATACTTGAGTTTAGTGAAGTCAGCTGCAAAGCCGTTGGCATTAAGATAGTCAATCTCCTCCTGACGACTGAGGTTGCCATCACGAGTAAGAGTGATGATTTCAACACCCGGAGCCATAACGAGGAATGTCATGTCGAAACGAATCTGGTCGTTGCCCGCACCTGTTGAACCGTGAGCAATGGCACTTGCACCAATCTCCTTTGCATAGCGAGCGATGGCAAGAGCTTGGAAAATACGCTCTGAACTAACAGAGATAGGATAACAGTTGTTGCGGAGAACATTACCGAACACCATATACTTGAGTGACTTTGCATAGTACTCCTGAGTAACGTCGAGAGTTACATACTTGGTTGCACCAAGCTTGTAAGCGTTCTCCTCATTAGTCTTGAGCTGCTCTGGTGAGAAACCACCTGTATTAGCACATGCTGCATAGACCTCATAACCCTTCTCCTTAGCAAGATACATCACTGTGTATGAAGTATCAAGACCGCCGCTGAAAGCAACGACAACTTTCTTCTTTTCTGCCATACTTTAATAAATGTTGAATGAAGAATGAAGAATGAAGAATTGCCATTCGGCACATATCCTTCACCATTCAATTATTCATTCAGTATTGTGTTTTATTTTTATTCCTTAATTATCTCTTGAAGAACGCAAACGAAGATTGGAGTCAATCAAATTCTTCATTCTTCACTCTTCATTCTTCATTCTTCATTTTATACGTGTCCCCTCTTCACCATGTCCTTCATCACCTCTTGGAATATCTCCACAGGTGTTGGCTCGCCCTTATGCTTCTCTGGATCGTAGAGCATACCTGTACAGATACAGAACTTACGCTGCTTCATCTCAAGAATAGGATAGTTGACACATCCCTGGCAACCACGCCAGAAGGAGTCATCATCAGTCAACTGGTTGAAGCTTACAGGAACATAACCCAATGAAGTGTTCATCTTCATCACAGCATCACCACTTGTGAGAGAGAATATCTTAGCCTGTGGCCAGCGTACACGAGCAAGGGTGAACGTATGATCCTTGATGCGCTTGGCAATTCCCCTGCCAAGGTAATCTGGATGAACGATAAGACCTGAAGTAGTCACATACTGCTTGTTGCCCCAAGTCTCAATGTAACTGAATCCGACGAACTTGTCGCCAAGCTCTGTCTGTTGGTTAGGGTCAAGTGCAAGAACAGCCTTGCCCTCCTTCATCTTAGTAGCAACATACTCGTGAGTTCGTTCGGCAATACCCGTTCCACGCTTCTTTGCTGCTATGCGAATTGTGTCGAGAATCAAGTCCACGTATTTCTCGTGACTTGCGTCGGCAACGATAACATTTATTCCGTCTTCGTATGTCATCTTTTATTTTACATTCTGCTTCCTGGATATACAGGAATTATTGTCCTTAAATTAGCTTCTAATATTTCTTTGTTAAATCCTTCTTCCAATGCCATCATGATGGTATCGTCGCCCGCAATCGTTCCGATTACTTCTTCAAAGTTGGCATTATCTATGTCAGACGCAAGACCGCTCGCATAACCTGGACGTGTCTTTATCACAGCAAGGTTGCCCGTGTACCTTATCCTCATGAATCCGTTCTGCACAGCAGAACCAACCTCTCTATGCTCCCTCACCCTCTGATAATAAGGATTATCTGGAAGCATATATACAGGCTTGCCCTTGAGACTGTTACCCTTCACCACTCTCAACAGTTTGAGGTCTCTCGACAAGGTTGCTTGCGTAAGCGTCAGTCCTCTCCTTGCAAGTACGGCAAGCAGTTCGTCCTGACTACCTATCTCCTGCTCCTGAATTATTGCCTTTATTATGTCAAGTCTCGATTGTCTTGCAGTCATAGTTGCATATTTATTCAAATTTCGAGTGCAAAGTTACGAATATTTACAATACAACGTGCATATTTTTACGTAAAATTATGCATATTCATATAAAATTATGCATAATATGCACAAACGACACACGATAGTATAGTATATTCATGCAATTAGTCCCTTATGTGAACGTAAGGCTACTCTTAACACGGATTTGAATCATAAACTTGTTCGTCTTAGCTTAATAGAATGTGTGTTCTTTTAATTTTTATCTAATACATGTATTTCGTACTTATTTCCGTCAAATGTATAAAATCGTTTGAATTTTGTGTGTGAGTTGCAAAACTCCTCAAAACCGTTTTGGTCAACTTTTAAGCCGTCACAAATTATATCGTCCAATTTCATTTTATCTATCGAACTGAATATTGCCGGATTCACATAAAAGTTTGGTTTACCTTTTACTTTGAAACCAATAATGAAATGTGGAAGAATACCACATCTCAAAGCGATTTCTTTTTGTTCTGGATACACAGGCGTTTCACAGTAAGGCAGTCCTAACCGTTTTATATTAAAACCATATTTTGTAATTACATAATCTATTGTTTTTATATCTTTTTGCATCGAACTTTCTGGCACCCATCCATAAATTGTTACATTACCTGTAAATTGTTCGGCAACACGAGAGTTTGTTGAAGTTGACACAAAACTTGATACTATTCTATACTCAGAGCTATTTATTGTATGAGCAATCGAAAGATAATACAAGTTTACCATCTTTTTATCATTATCCGACAACAGTTTGTATTTTTTGTTCCATTTATTTTTCCAACGTTTTTTTAATTCAAAAGCGTAACAAAACCTTTGATTACGAAAATAAAAGTCACGCATCTTTTTAGCTCTGTCAGTATTCCCTTTACATCCTTCCTTTATTATGTATTTTTTCAAAGTTTCACATATTGACCTGAAATTATCTGATGAAGTGTCGTCTGGATCAATAAATTTTTTTTCATTCCAACACATCCTTCCTTTTTCTCCTGCCATAAATATACATTCAGCCAATAGCTCGGGATTTTCAGTATCGAAATTATACTGATTTTTAAGATTCTCATCAGATTCTCCTCTCGCAATAATAGTAGAATATTGAGAACCTATCAACTGATCAAGAAACTCACATAACTTTTCTGATTCTGTTTGAGTTAAATCCCCCCCCGTTTTTATTTACTAATTCAGAACTTGACAATACAGAAAAAAATGGCTGACCTTTAGCTGTATGTAAATTCTCATATTTTAGAAGGTCTTGTTCTATTAAGTGCATAATGTGTATTATTTTAAAACAGACATATTAGTTAATTCAATATGACAAAGGTAGCTGGAATATTTTTGATATGCAAAAAATCGCCACATAATATTCTATTCAACTTGTTTTCCTGGCTTTTTTGTAGCTTTATACGGAGCATGACGAAAACGGATATGCCTGTCCCGTTTTTGTTCTAAAGTTCATAGTCAGTACTTAGTAAGCAGATGACAAGCATCCCCAATCTTGCAGTTGTATTATTACATATAAATTAAGCCATACACCCACCAATCCAAAAATATATAGTGTTTTTTTGGATTACAATCCAAAAATTCATACTGTTTTTTCGGATTAGAGTTTTTTTTCATATCTTTGCAGCATAACAAAAAGTAGGGAAAGATGATTAGAAGACAATTACAAGATGTGATAGAGAAACGAATGTTTGCAGGAAAAGCAATCATCGTAATCGGAGCAAGACAAGTCGGCAAAAGTACATTGTTCAATACAATACTTGAAAATGCCGATGTGCCTGCACTCACTCTCAATTGTGACGAGCCAGAAGTAAAGGAAATGCTGACTCAGATGAACACACAGGAGTTAAAGATGCTTATTGGCAACAATCGCATATTGATGATTGACGAGGCACAAAGAGTTGACAATATCGGTATGACGTTGAAACGTATTACCGACAACTTTCCCGACGTACAACTTATGGTGACAGGTTCGTCTTCGTTTGAGTTACAGGACAAACTTAACGAGCCCTTGACAGGACGAAAGTTTGAGTACCACTTGTTCCCTTTGTCAACAGGCGAGTTAATGGATTCACAAGGATTACTTTCGGTCAAACAGACATTGGAGAACAGACTTGTATTCGGTTCTTACCCTGATATAATAAACCATAATGAGGATGCGAAGGAAATATTGACAAATCTGTCAAGCAGTTACCTCTACAAGGATTTACTAACATTGGACAACATCAGGCGTCCTGTCCTTCTTAATAAACTACTTACAGCTTTGGCCTTACAGGTAACGAGTGAAGTTTCTTATAACGAGTTGGCACAGACAATAGGTTCTGATAGTAAAACTGTAGAGAAATACGTTGACCTTTTGGAGAAATGCTACATCATATTCAAGTTGAACGGATTCAACCGTAACCTACGTACAGAGTTAAAGCGTTCAAAGAAATTCTATTTCTATGACAATGGTATAAGAAATGCAATTCTACAAAATTACGCTCCATTATCCTTACGTCAAGATGCTGGTGCGCTTTGGGAGAACTTCGTCATAAGCGAGCGAATTAAGGCCAACCAGTATAATGGAAGATATGTAAACAGCTATTTCTGGCGAACAAGTCAACAACAAGAGATTGACTACATAGAGGAGTGCGACGGAAGTTTTACCTTATTTGAGATGAAGTGGAATCCAAAGAAGTCTAACGTTAAGTTTCCTTCTACCTTCCTCAGTACTTATGATGTAAAACAACAGGCTGTCATTACTCCTGACAACTGGTTGGAATGGGTGGTATAAACAAGTTTACTTGTGTTTGTTTTTTTCGGAAAAGCAAAATAACGAAAACGGATATGCCTGTCTCGTTTTTGTCCTAAAGTTCATAGTCAGTACTTAGTCTATACTTAGTCAGTACTTAGTCTATACTTTGACGGTACTTTAACCATACATAATTTACGACAAGAAGCGAAATAAGGTTGTCTTTTTCAGAGATACAAAAAAGAGGACATATCCCGATGGGAAATGTCCTCTTGTCTTTTCTTCAGTGTGTACCGAAGTGAATGGATTAGTCCTCCTTGCGAGAAAGCTTCTCCTTGATACGAGCCTTCTTACCTGTAAGATTACGGAGGTAATAAAGCTTAGCACGGCGAACCTTACCTACCTTGTTTACTTCGATGCTATCGATGTTAGGTGACTCGAGTGGGAAAATACGCTCTACACCTACAGTACCAGACATCTTGCGAACAGTGAAACGCTTCTTAGTACCCTCACCTGAGATCTTGATAACAACACCACGGTAGAGCTGGATACGCTCCTTTGAACCCTCGATAATCTTGTAAGCAACTGTGATAGTGTCACCTGCCTTGAATGCTGGGTGCTGCTTGCCTGTAGCGAAAGCCTCCTCAGCAATCTTCATCAAATCTACTTTAGCCATAAATTTTATTAAATAATTTTATGTAAATATTAACGAAGCATTCTCTGGCTACTCTATTTCCAGACAGCGGCTTCGCAAAAACGTTGCAAAGGTACGAGTTTTTTCTTTCTCACAACACATTCTTTTAAAGGTTTTTACACTCAGATACTAAAAAATGATACACATACGAACAAAATTGAAACATTTATTGACACTAAGGTTCTCAAAAATGATGTATCTTTGCATAACAAGAATAATACCACAGGCATAAATTCTTAACATTAAGATAAAACAAAAAACAATATAAAGAATGGAAAAAACATGGCGCTGGTTTGGCAAGAAAGACAATATCACTCTTGAAATGCTGAAACAGATTGGTGTAGAGGGCATAGTCACAGCCCTTCATGATGTTCCCCTCGGCGAGGTGTGGACACGTGAGAAGATTCGTGACCTTAGAGAGTATATCGAGAGTTACGGTATGCGATGGAGCGTAGTAGAGTCACTTCCCGTGACAGAAGCCATCAAGTATGGCGGTAAAGATCGTGACCATCAGATTGAGGTCTATAAGGAGTCATTGAGGAACCTTGGTGAGGAGGGCATCCATTGTGTTTGCTACAATTTCATGCCAGTACTCGACTGGGCACGTACAGACCTCCTTCACAAGAATCCAAACGGCTCTTCAAACTTATACTTCAACTGGGCTGAGTTTGCATACTTCGACATCCATATTCTCAAGCGCAAGGGTGCAGAGGAGGAATGGGCAGAGTTCCAAAAGGCTCACAAGGAGTGGCAGCGTGACATCCTTGCTGAGGTTGCAGAGATAAAGGCAAAAGCTACCGCTAAGTATGACCATGACCTCGTTGACACAATCGTCATCAAGACTCAAGGCTTTGTGAGTGGTAACTTCAAGGAAGGCGACGAGAAACCTGTTGAAATGTTCCGTGAACTCCTTGCTCTCTATGACGGAGTGACAAAGGAGACACTCCAAAACAACATGAAGACATGGCTGGAGGCAATCATGCCTATCTGCGATGAGTACGACATCGACATGTGTGTACATCCAGATGACCCACCATTCCCAATCCTCGGTCTTCCACGTATCGTGAACTGTGACGAGGATATCCAGAAGTTCCTCGATGCTGTGCCTAACATACATAATGGTCTCACATTCTGTGCAGGTTCACTCTCTGCTGGTGGTCACAACAATATAACTGAACTTGCAAAGAAGTATCATTCCCGCACTCACTTCGTACATCTCCGTTCATGTCACATCTTCCCTAATGGAGATTTCACGGAAGCAAGTCATCTTGGAGGACGTGCCGACCTCATAGAGCTTACTCGTATCTTTGAGCAGGAGGAGATGAACCGTCAGGCAACACGTAACCCTGAGACACAGCTTCTCCCTATGCGAGTTGACCACGGTATGACTATGCTTGGCGATGAGGCTCGTGGATATAATGCTGGTTACTCATTCCTCGGACGTATGTTCGCCCTCGGACAGGTACAGGGTATCATCGCAACCGTTGACCGTGAACTTGGTAAGCCTTATCATCAACCAGGATTCTTCGATTGATTGGCGTGTGCCGCAAGCGGTGGTGCCGCAAAGCGGCCAATGAGAAAAACAAAAGAAAACATAGGAAAACAAAAGAAAACAGATTATTCTTATGAACTTATATGCAAGGAAACAGATTGGTTCTGAGCTTGCAGAAAAATTGCGCAAGTATGTCTATGACATCGTAGGATGTTGCCAGGCAGTTCATAATGAGCAAGGGCCAGAACTAACAGAATACGTATATCAAGAGTCATTAGATATAGCCTTCAGACAAGCACATATTCCTGCAATTAAGGAATACTGGTTTCACCCTCATTTCAGAGGAGAAGAACTAAACACAAAAATGAGAGTGGATTTCTTTTGTAAGGACAATGTGTTTGTTGAATGCAAAGCTATTGATAAGATAGGGGTGCACGAACGCTTACAATTATGGGCGTATATGCGTGCAGCAAATGTAAGAATAGGTATTCTCTACAACTTTCTTCCTGTAATGGACGAATGTGAAAAATATTACTTTGACCCAACGGATAATAGCATAGGTGTTTTCTGATGGGAAATAAAGAATAGTTGTTTTCTTTTGTTTTCCCATGTTTTCTTTTGTTTTTCTAATTGGCACCTTTGGCGCATAAACAAGATAATAACATAATAATCAAAATATGGTTTCTTTAAAAGGTAAGATAGCCGTAGTGACAGGTGGAACTGGTGTACTCGGCAGCAACGTAAGTGAAGGCTTGCTTCAGGCAAGCGCAACAGTAATAGTAGTAGGTTCACGTCAGGAGACTGTAGATAAGGCACTTGCCAAGCTCACTCCTGTGGCAAAGGCAAATGACACTACCGTAACAGGATTTGTGTGCAACGTACTCAATCATTCTGAGATTGAAGCACTCACAGCCAAGGTTAAGGAACAGTTTGGACGAGTTGATATTCTCGTGAATGCAGCTGGCGGTAACGTGGCAGGTGCAAACATCATGGACGACATGCACGTGTATGAATCAGACATTGAGGCACTCCACAAGGTTATCGACCTCAACCTCTGGGGCACAATCTATCCTTGCCTCACTTTTGGCAAGATTATGGCTGAGCAGAAAAGTGGTAGTATCATCAACGTAAGTTCGATGGCTGCATACGATGCTCTCAGCCGTGTGATGGGTTACTCTATCGCCAAAGAGGGAGTAAATGCACTCACTAAGTGGCTCGCACAGGATTTTGCTCGCAAGTATGGCGACAAGATTCGCGTAAATGCCATTGCCCCAGGTTTCTTTATCGGTGAACAGAACCGCAAGGCTCTCCTCAACGATGACGGCTCTCTCACAGAGCGTAGCCACAAGGTGCTCAACAAGACACCAATGGGACGCTTCGGTGACATCAGCGAACTTAACGGTATTGTTCGTTTCCTCGCAAGTGATGAAGCAAGCTTTGTTACCGGCAGCATAATCCCAGTTGATGGCGGCTTCAGCAGTTTCTCTGGCGTATAGTTCCTATTTAAATATGTACTAAACGACATAGGTTTTCTGCTTTGCGCGGGAAACCTATGTTTGTAATTACGACCTTACTCATAAAAGCTGTCACGAACACGAAAATCACATTTTCACGATTTGCGTCAAAATGCTTTCTTTTTGCAACCTTGTCTATACATTATATATAATAAAAGGGTATTATGGGGATTACGGAAAAATTACGAAGGGTTAACGAAGGGTTAACGAAGGTTCAAAATGTAATTTTCAATATCAAAATGTCAAAATGAATAGGAGGTCATAAAGGGTAATACTCATAAAAAAATCTCCGAAAGCAATCTATACCCAAATATAATGATGCACACTCGAGGCTTTTTGCGCAAAAAAGGAAAATTTGTGTAAATAATTTAGTCAATAATAGATTTGTTTGCTCAAAATTGTTTACCTTTGTGCAAAATTTTAACACATAATAAATATGGCTAAACTTATAATTAACTCATACGATGAGTTCGCTTCATACGAAGGTAAGGAACTCGGTACATCAGAGTGGGTATCTATTCCACAGGAAAGAATCAACCTTTTTGCTGATGCTACACTCGACCACCAGTGGATTCACGTAGATGTGGAGCGTGCTAAGGTAGAGAGCCCTTATAAGTCAACAATCGCTCACGGCTACCTCACTCTCTCACTTCTCCCACATCTCTGGGCAGACATCATCGAGGTGAACAACATCAAGATGCTCGTCAACTACGGAATGGACAAGATGAGATTCGGTCAGCCTGTACTCGCAGGTCAGAGCATCCGCATGACTACCATGCTCCAGTCAATCGTGAACCTTCGTGGCACTTGCAAGGCAGAAATCAAGTTCAAGATTGAGATTAAGGATCAGAAGAAGCCTGCACTCGAGGGCGTAGCTACATTCTTGTATTATTTCAATAATTAAAAAAAGACCCACCCTAACCCTTTTGACCTCCGTCGAACAGGGCACTGTTCTCCCCTCATTTCGGGACAGAGAGACATTTAGTCTCTCTTCTGCGCCCTCATTCGCCTACAGGGAGGGGACTGGATTACTCACTCATAGAGTGACAGGGCATGGAATAAATATAATGGAAGCTATAGAGATTTTCTCTATGGCTTCCTTTTTTAGAAGCCAAGCCTTCCAATTAGAGCGAACACGGCTTGGATGGCGAATTTCGACGGGTGTATTCTGTCCACAATTACACATTACCTCCTTGATACAAGGCGTTTTTCAAGCAAACGGAATATTTTTCTTTCAAAAAGTTTGGTCAAACAAAAAAAATGACTTACCTTTGCACTCGCTAAACCGAAAGGGAGTAGCAAATGTACAAAAAGTAAGAAGGTGCCATAGCTCAGTTGGTAGAGCAAAGGACTGAAAATCCTTGTGTCCCCGGTT
>CAMOVB010000022.1:0-23173 GCA_946626925.1 uncultured Prevotellaceae bacterium | reverse complement strand
AGGATGCTATCTTATTGCAAAATGAAAAAGATAATATATTTAATATTGATGTGTCTCACGCCCGTTCTCGCAATGGCACAAAACGAAGGAGAGCAGAAAATCATTCAGAAAATCAGCAAGGCTGCCCAAAGTATGACGAGTATGCAGTGTGACTTTGTGCAGACAAAGCATATGAAATTGCTGAACGACAACATGGTTTCGTATGGCAAGATGTATTATCAGCAAAACAGTAAGCTTCGTTGGGAATACACTTCACCATATACATACACATTCATACTCAATGATTCAAAGGTTCTCTTGAAAAAGGGTAATCGTAATGACGTTATCGATGTCAACCAGAACAAGATGTTCAAGGAGATTGCCCGAATGATGATGAACAGTGTGGTGGGCAAATGCCTTACAGACAAGAAAGATTTCAAGATTTCTGTGGCAGAGACGTCAGAGCAATATGTTGCGACACTCCTTCCACAGAAGAAAGATATGAAACAGATGTTCTCCAAGATTATTCTGTACGTCAATAAGCGTCAGCTCTCAATAGCAAAGGTAGAAATGCAGGAGAAGAAAGGAGACAATACAGTCATAGAACTTAAAAATATACAATTAAACAAGAATATCAATGCTTCGGTATTTGCTATCAATTAGATATTTGCTTGTATTACTGCTACTATCTGTTTCATCCGAACTATTCTCGCAGGTTCCTTTTCCGCATAAAGACGGAGAACGTGCAAGGTATGACGTAAAGATAGACATCAAGAAAGCCTACATTAGTGGCGTATGTATGATGGTAATGGATGAAGGTATAGTCAAAGCAAGCATTGTTAATGAATTCGGACTTTCTGCAGTGGATTTCACATATAATCCCACCAAGGACAAGGTGAAGATACTAAATGTGATGAGCAAGATGGACAAATGGTACATCAGAAGGGTGCTTAGAAAAGATTTCAGGTACATAATGCACCAACTCTCACAGGGTATCCACACTTACGAAAACAAGAAACAGCATATAACATATACATTCAACCCGTTAAAGGATGACATTAAAGAATAGTCTGTACACTATAGTTACAAAGAATGAGACTGACAAAGGTCCTTCTTTCCGTATCCGACTAAATAGTGAACATACAATATACAAAGCTCATTTCCCTGGTCAACCTATCACTCCAGGCGTATGTATTACTCAGATAGCCAAGGAGCTTATTGAGGAGCTTCTGGATGAGCCACTGGAGATTAAGGCAATAAAGAACATTAAGTTCCTGTCTATAATATCTCCCGATGATGTTACAGAGATTGACTATAATATCACAAGCATCAAGGAAGAAGAACAGGTGATAAAATCTCAGATTACAGTAACGTCAGGGGATGTCGTATATGCCAAGATATCGTTAGTATGTCAGAAACAGTAGATCAGGAAAGACTTATCGCTCAGCGCAAGAAACTTCATGAACGAGGTATATGCGTGGTAATTCCAACATTTAATAATGTTGGAACCATTGCTGATGTCGTACAGCGTTCTAAGATTCAGTGTGATGATGTTATTGTTGTCTGTGATGGTGCAAATGACGGTACACTTGAGGTCTTACAGGCGATGGATGGCATCACCCTTGTAGCCTACCCCAACAATGCGGGCAAAGGTGAAGCCCTTAAACGTGGCTTCAAGAAAGCACTTGAGATGGGCTTTGCATACGCAATAACGCTTGACTCTGATGGTCAGCATTTCCCAGAAGACATACATATCATGCTTGAGGCATCATGTAGATATCCGGGAGCATTGATAGTGGGTGAACGCAAGGACCTTGAACTTGTACAAAGAAGTGGAGGAAGCAAGTTCGCCAATAAATTCAGTAACTTCTGGTTCTGGGTACAGACAGGCAAAGCATTGAAAGATACACAGACAGGTTTCCGCCTCTACCCTATCAAGAAGTTATATGGGCTGTCTTTTCTCACATCAAGATACGAGGCAGAGCTTGAACTTCTCGTCTTTGCTTCATGGCATGGGGTGAAGATAGTCTCTGTTCCTGTTAATGTGTATTATCCTGCGCCAGAGGAGCGTGTATCACATTTCCGTCCAGCAAAGGATTTTACGCGTATATCCATACTTAACACGGTTCTATGTTTCCTTGCCATAGTATATGGATTGCCACTCCGCATCTATCGTGGAGTGATGATAATACTCAGAACGATATATTCGTTCCTCTTTTTCCTGATATTCTCCATGTTCATAATGACACCTATTACGGTGGTGTACTTGAAGATAGGCAAGATTACCGATAAGAAGCGTTACCATCTTCATTGTATCCTGAACTTCATGGCAAGGTTCGTACTCAAGATACATGGCATACCGGGAGTAAAATTTTCAATAAGCAATCCTCATAATGAGAACTTTGAGAAGCCTGCAGTAATCATTTGCAATCACCAGTCGCACTTGGATCTTATGACAATGCTCATACAGACACGAAAACTTGTAGTGCTGACCAACGACTGGGTATGGAACAGTCCGTACTATAGCTATGTGATTCATAAAGCCGAGTTCTATCCGGTCTCAGCAGGTGTGGACACGATAATGCCAAAACTTAAGAACCTCGTGGAGCGTGGATACAGCATAGCAGTATATCCAGAAGGAACACGTTCCGTGGATTGCTGTATCGGTCGTTTCCATCAGGGTGCATTTCATATTGCCCATACACTGGGCTTGGATATTGTCCCACTTGTCCTATATGGAGCTGGAAAGGCTTTACCAAAGAAGGATATGCACCTAACAAAGTGGCCTATCCGAATAGAGATAGATAAACGTATCACACCGGATGAACTCAATACGTTCGGTGATACTCTGAAACAACAGGCGTCATATATGCGCCAATATTATAAGAAGAGATACTGGGAAATAGCAAATAAGATAGAGCAAGATGTCTAAGGTTGTTATTATAGGAAGTGGATTGGGCGGTTTGTCCTGCGGTTACATCCTACAAAAGAATGGTTATGACGTGACCATACTTGAGCAAGGTGTACAGATAGGAGGTTGCCTACAATGTTTCACACGCAAGGGTGCCAAGTTTGAAACCGGTATGCACTTTATCGGTTCATGCGACGAAGGACAGACCATGAATGCGGTAATGCGATATCTCGGATTGCTTGATGACATTAAGCTTAGTCAGCTTGACACAACAGCCTATGACAGGGTATGTCTGGCAGGTACACAATTCTGCTTTGCCAATGGTAAGGAGGCGTTCATTGACAAAATGGCATCATACTTTCCGAAGGAAAAAGACAATCTAACAAGATATATGTCAATCATTGAGCAAGTAGCATCGGCATCCAAGCTCAAATCCCTTACCTCTGGTACTCGCGATGCTCATTTGGATACTGAGTATCAGATGCGCAGTATAAATTCAGTTCTTGACGAACTGTTTGATGATGAGATTCTAAAGTCTGTCCTTGTCGGGAACATACCTCTTTATTCGGCAGAACGTGACAAGACACCTTTTTCACAGCATGCGTTCATTATGGATTTCTACAACCAGAGTGCATACCGTATCGTTGGTGGCAGTGATGCTATTGCCCAGTCACTTGCACGTTCCATAGAGGAAATGGGAGGCAAGGTGCTAACACGTAAGAAGGTTGTGAAGATAGAATGTGACGATACTCAGGCAAAGGGTGTTATTACTGCTGACGAGAACTTCTATGATGCAGACTATGTGATTAGCACCGTACATCCTAATAGGATGCTTGAGATGCTTGACACTAAACTGATACGCCCAGCTTTCAGGGCTCGGATTAAAAGCATTCCAAATTCTGCTGCCAGTTTTGGAGTGTATGTTAAGTTCAAGGATAAAGTTGTGCCATACATGAACTCCAACTATTATGGCTATACGGGAGGAACGCCATGGGGCTGTGAACATTACTCTTCTGCAGAATGGCCGAAGGGATTCCTCTATATGCACATGTGCCATGAGGACAAGGCACAGTGGGCAAGAAGCGGAGTCATCCTTTCATATATGAACATGGAAGATGTGGCACAGTGGAAAGGCACTAAGATAGGCCGAAGAGGAACAGATTATGAGGCGTTCAAGACAATGAAGGCAGAAGTGCTCATGCGTCAAGTGGAGAGACATTTTCCAGGATTCATGGATGCTGTAGATTGCTATTATACATCCACACCACTTACATATATAGACTATACGGGAACTGAGGACGGTTCTATGTATGGTGTGTCAAAAGATATAAATCTTGGTGTTGCAGGAAGGGTTCCATACAGAACCAAGATACCTAATCTGCTGTTGGCAGGACAGAATGTCAACTCTCACGGAATGATGGGTGTTATTGTCGGCACGATAGTCACCTGTTCTGAGCTGATACCAGCCGATGTTATTTACGAACAAATTAAAGAGGCAAACAAATAATGGGAAAAAGCGCAGTCATAATAGGAGGAGGACTTGGTGGACTTTTCACTGGTGCGATTCTTTCAAAGGAAGGGCTTGATGTCACGGTGGTAGAGAAGAATACTACTGTCGGCGGAGGCCTTCAGACATTTGTACGCTTTGGCGAATCTTTTGATACGGGCATGCACGTGATTGGTGGAATGCAGGAGGGTGGAAACATCCGAAAGATATGCAAGTACCTCGGTGTGCTTGATAAGATGCATATCAAGGATGTGGATGCCGACTGTATCGACAGGCTCTATTTTTCAGAAGATAAGAAGGTATATAAGATAGCTAAGGGACGCAAGAACTTCGTCGAGTCGCTTTCATCATATTTCCCAGACCAGAAAGATAATCTCACACGATATGTGGATGCCATGTTCCGTCTCACAGATGAGCTTGACCTCTTCTATCTACGTCCTGTGAAGAATGACATATATATGCACTCTGAAGACTTCCTTAAGTCGGCAGATGCTTTCATCGCACACTATATAACCGATGAGCGTCTCCAGCGCATCGTGGCATACATGAATCCTCTGTATTCGGGAAGGGGTGACATGACGCCTGCGTATGTTCATTCCATCATTTCCGTCCTCTACATCAATGGACCGAGCCGTTTTGCAGGAGGTAGTGGCCTCTTCGCGGAAGTCCTCAAGAACCTCATTATAGATAATGGTGGCAAGGTGTATGTGAATGAGGCTGTGGAGAAGATTGTAACAGAGGAAAAGATGATAAAGAGCATCGTTACAGCAAAGGGGCGTGAACTTGTGGCAGACTACTATATCTCAGCCATACATCCATGCTCTCTTGTTAAGATGCTTGACAATCCTAAAGTTTTCCCTAAATCATATAGGACAAGGCTTGAGGAAGTTCCCAACTCATATTCAGCCTTCACGCTTAACATCAAGCTAAAGCCAAACACCTTCAAGTATTTCAATTATACGGCTTATTACATGACCAAGTATAATGAGATATGGAACTTCGGAAGGACGGATAACCAATGGCCATTGGGATTCCTATATATGACTCCGCCGGAAATAGAGCAAGGCGAATATAGTACCAAACTCATCGTCACTGCCCCTATGGCATGGGATTATGTAAAAAAATGGGAGAACACCACTGTCGGTCATCGTGGTAATGAGTACGAGGCATGGAAAAAAGATTGTTGCGAGAAACTCCTACATATGCTGGAAGAAGTACATCCTGACATCCGTGATTGTATAGATAAGATAAACACAGCCTCGCCTCTTACAATCCGTGACTACTATGGAGTGAAGGAAGGTGGCATGTGTGGATTTTCCAAGGACTACAAGAACATCATTCTTTCACAGGTACCAGTGGTAACCAAGATACCAAACCTGTTACTTACAGGTCAGTGCAACAACCTTCATGGTTTCTGTGGCGTACCTCTTACCGCCATAGTCACAAGCGAGGCTATTCTTGGAATGAATTATGTAATAAATAAAATTAATGAATTGTAAACATATACTGATAATACTGGCAGTACTACTTCTGAGCACGTTGCCTGTTAATGCACAGAACAAGATTCGTGTTTGGGATGGGACAGATGTGGATGCCTCTGGCGTCACATTGACAGAATATCTACCGAAAGGAAAGAACAGAAGGATTGCCGTCATAATATGCCCAGGAGGAAGTTATTGTTGGCGTGACATGAAGAGCGAGGGCAAGGATGTTGCCCAGTGGCTCAGTAAAAATGGAATAACTGCTTTCGTCATACGATATAGGGTGCAAGGCATCTTTCCGTTTATAACGCACAGCCGACTGATAATAAAGGGTAATCAACATCCAGACATGATATCCGACTTACAAAGGGCAATACAATATGTCCGTGATAATGCCCAGACATATAATATCGATACAGATCGAATAGGCGTTATAGGATTCTCTGCTGGTGGCCATCTGGCAATGAGCGCTGGTGAGATGTTCTCTACCAATTACCTCGGATTGTTGGGCATAGAGCCGACGTCTTCCCTCCGACCAGATTTCGTAGGATTGCTCTATCCTGTTGTCACGTTCACGGAAAAGTGTACACATGGACGTTCAAGACGAGCCCTATTAGGGGAACTTGGACAATACAACAAGACATTACGCGACTCTCTGTCTCTTGAGAAGCATGTTGCAGACGACTGTCCTCCAGTCTTTCTCGTGAACTGCAAGGATGACCCAACAGTGGACTATCACAACTCAGAGTTACTTGATTCTGCTCTTACTGCACATGGAGTGAGACATAAGTATATACAATATAAGACTGGTGGACATGGCTTCGGCGCATCCTCAAGGAAGGGCACCGAGGAATGTCGCCAATGGAAGGATGAGTTCCTCAAATGGCTTGACGAATTGTTCACGGTTGTTCGGTAGAATCACGGTAAAGGAAAAGCCAGAAAAGGCTGATAAACAATCGGCTAAAGGCTGTATAAAACATAGCTATTAGTCGTGTAAGAACAGGCATCCAAATGCAGTCTCTCAGACTAGCGCTAGTTTGCGCACAGACTAGCATTAGTTTGCATTACAGACTAACGCTAGTTTGTACTACAGACTAGCGCTAGTCTGAGAGACTACAAAATATGCAAGCAAGTAAACGTAAATTTGATTGATTGCTTATGACTAAATTTGATGATATCCGCCCATATACAGACGAGGAAATACCTGATGCCATGCAGCGCATAGTTGCAAGCACATCTTTTCCTCTTGTGGCGTCATACGTTTTCCCTGAAAGGATACTGGATGATGTCCGGAAGGAACTGTTGACCTACAAAACGATCAGGGATTTCCAGATGGGAGTGATGTATTGGGCAAACAAACAGATTATGAAGAGGAGTATCTCGGATTTCACTTATGGAGGTCTGGGACAGCTCTCTACAGATACGAACTATCTTTATGTTTCAAATCATAGGGATATCATGCTTGACGCCTCGTTGATGCAGAATGTTCTTACGGACAATGGATTTGACACCTGCGAGATTACCTTTGGAGCGAACCTCATGCAGGGACAGATGGTCATAGACGTGGGAAAATCGAACAAGATGTTCAGGGTTGAGCGTCCCGGAGGAAGCGTCAAGGAGTTCTATAAGGCAAGCCTGCATCTGTCAGACTATATTCGCACAGCAATTACTGAAAAGAGGCAGTCTGTGTGGATTGCACAGCGTAATGGCAGGACCAAGGACGGCATAGACCGTACAGACCAAGGCATAATAAAGATGTTTGGTATGAGTCGTACCGACGACAAAGTAAAGTCATTGGCACAACTAAATATCGTACCAGTGGCTGTGTCGTATGAATGGGAATCATGCGATATACTGAAGACTATTGAATTATACGAGCGTCGTCAGGGACCATACATCAAGAAGCCAGGCGAGGACCTCAATAGTATTCTGACTGGTATTACCCAGCCAAAAGGACAGGTGCATATTGAGTTCTGCAAACCGATAACAGAAGACGAACTAAAGCAACTTGGAGAATGTACTTCATGCGAGTTCCATAAGAATGTTGCCGAATTGATTGACAGACGCATCTGCACGGCATACAGGCTTACACCTAATAACTACATAGCACATGATATGTTGTATGGCACAAGCGAATATGCCGATATGTATTCTCAGGAGCAGAAGGCAGAATTCATTGCATACATGAAGCAACTGGAAAAATATGAGATGGATTGTGATGTGGAGGCCTTGGTAAATATCTTCCTTGGCATTTACTCCAATCCAGTGGATAGTAAGAAACATTTAGTTAAATGATATTAAGAATATACGATTACTTCAGCAGGCATATTGCCGTACTATGGTCTTCACTGATTGTTGTGACCGTACTGCTCGCATGCCTTGTCTTCGGACTTTCCTATAAGGAGGACATCACCGACTTCCTTCCTATTGGAACGTCCGACAGGGAAGCTCTGTCCGTATATCAGGACATTGCGGGAGCTAATCGTATGTTCATTATGTTCCGCAATCCTCAAACGAATGATGGTAAGGAGGATGGTGCTGACAAGGTTATAGAGGCCATCGACTGTTTCTCCAATACTTTGGAACAAAGCGATTCGCTTGGTTGGTGCAACGATCTTACCACCACATTTGACATGGACAAGGTGTCGGAGGTCATTGATTTCGTGTACGGGAACATTCCTTATTTCCTTACAGACAAAGATTATAACCGCATGGACAGTCTGTTGGCATCACCTGAGTTTATCCATAACCAGTTGAATGCAGATAGGGAGATGCTCATGTTCCCATCAGGAGGTTTCGTGGCTGACAACATATCCAGAGACCCTCTTGGATTGTTCGCACCTGTAGCACAGAGTATTCATGGGGCAAACAGCCAGATGAAGTTTGAGATGTACGACGGCTATATCTTTACTCCGGACATGAGCCGGGCAATAGTGATGATGACATCACCGTTCGGAAACAGCGAGACAGAGCAGAATGGCAGACTTCTTCATCTTCTGGAGACTGCGCTCGACACCGTAGCTGTAAGTTTTCCAGACATCGAGGCGCATATTGTTGGTGGGCCTGAGATCGCCGTGGGTAATGCTTCGCAGATTAAGAGCGACAGTATTCTTGCTGTTACGCTTTCTGGCGTATTCATCATATTGTTTCTATTCTATTCGTTCCGCTCGTTGCGCAACATCTTACTCATACTCCTAAGCATAGGATGGGGATGGTTATTTGCGATAGGTGGTATATCTTTGTTCCATGACGAGGTGTCAATAATCGTTATTGGTATATCAAGTGTGATATTGGGTATAGCCGTGAACTATCCCTTGCACCTTATTGCCCATACCAACCACGAACCGAATATGCGAAAGGCTTTACGTGAGGTATTTGCTCCTCTTGTCGTAGGTAATATTACCACGGTTGGTGCATTCCTTGCACTTGTTCCATTACAGTCAACGGCATTGTGTGACTTGGGACTCTTTGCCTCTCTCCTACTTGTAGGTACAATAGCATTCGTACTCATCTATCTGCCTCATTTTACAGAAAAAGCTGTCATGCGTGAGCACCAAAGTAATGTGCTTGAAGCCTTGTCGCATATCAAACTTGAGGATAGCAGGTTGTTTGTTACTGCCGTAGTTATCATTACCATTATTCTTGGCTGGTTCAGTCTTGGGACAGAGTTCGACTCCAACATGGCAAACATAAACTACATGACAGCCGAACAGCGTGAAGAGATGTCCTATTTCCAGAATCTCCTTACGTCAGATACCACAGCCTCAACACAAACAGTGTATGTCGTTTCCTCAGGTGAGAACTTTGACGAGGCTCTCGCACTTAGCGGTTCAAAGCAGGACATCATTGACAGCCTTATGAATGTAGGGCTTGTCACCTCACATAGCGGCATCACGCATTTCGTTAGTTGCAAGGCAGAGCAAAAGGCACGCCTTGAACGTTGGCATAGGTTCGTCAACGAACATTCTGTGGATTTTGGTGAACTTCTCGCCCATGAGGCTGAGGCTAATGGATTCAGTGGGGACGCATTTGAGGATTTCCGTTTGTTGATAGAGAACACCAAGGACATGCAACCTCAGGAGTGTGAGTACTTTGCGCCTCTGACAGCACAGATATTTAGTAGCAACATCAGTGCGGACAAAGCAACAGGACGTTACTCCATCGTCGATGTAATAAATGTCAAGGCAGACTGTGTCGATAATGTTAAGTCTCATTTGGCAGGTTGCTTTGATGTGGAAAGCATGAACGGTGCGCTTGCAGACAATCTCTCCGACAATTTCAATTATATCGGTTGGGCTTGTTCCATCATCGTGTTCATCTTCCTCTGGTTCTCTTTCGGACGTATAGAACTTGCCATGCTCTCGTTCCTTCCTATGGCTGTGAGCTGGGTGTGGATTCTCGGAATAATGACCTTGTGTGGTATAAAGTTTAACATTGTGAATGTCATACTTGCCACTTTCATCTTTGGTCAAGGTGACGACTATACCATCTTCATGACCGAGGGCTGCCAGTATGAGTATGCACATCGCAGACCTATGCTTGCAACTTACAAGAGTAGCATACTTCAGTCTGCAGTGATAATGTTCCTTGGCATTGGTACACTCATTGTGGCTAAGCACCCTGCATTATCATCACTTGCAGAGATTACGATAATCGGAATGTTCTGCGTAGTACTGATGGCTTACCTCATACCGCCACTTCTGTTCAAGTGGCTTGTCATGAAAGACGGACAGTATCGTAAACATCCTTTGACTCTCATGTCAATGCTTGGCTTGAGACATAGGAAAGAGGATGGTAGCATGGATTATTATACAAGTCTTGTACGTGACCGTTACCTCTACAAGGGTCGTGAGATTACCACTGCTGTTAATCGCAGCCTTGGGAACCGTGACATGTACTCATGGATTCAGGCAGAGACACCGAGCAAAGTGGTTGTTATACGTAATGCAGGATATGGCGAGTTGGCACTTCTGTATGCCCTCTCCCATCCTGATGTCGAAGTCATGGCTATTGAAGCAGATGACGAGAAACTGGAAATAGGACGCATAAGTGCTATTAATTTAGTGGAAAACCTTACATTCCATACAAGTATTAGTGAGACATTCAACGCTACAATATTCGATTTGAAAAATAACAAACAAATATATGAGACAAAGAATAATTGATTTATTGTCAGACAACCTTCCTATGGTTGACTTAGATTCCGACTTTCTATTCAGCGAACTTGATTCCCTTGGAGTGACCACAATCCTCATGGTTCTCTCCGAGGAATACGGTATTCATCTCGATTCAAAGGATGCAACCCCTAAGAATCTAAAAAACATTGACAATATTGTGAAGTTAGTTGAGACTAAACTAGCGGAGAAATAATGCATATATGAAGACTATTGAGGATTATCTAAAACATAATGCGACCCACTATCCTGACAAGGTGGCGGTAATGTGTCATGAAACTGAGACATCGTACTCTGAGCTCTATGACCGAGTATGTAAAATGGCAGAGCTATTCAGAAGCCAAACAGGCTATCGTCCAGGTTCTTGCAGAATTATTGTCAATAGTCAGGACTTGGACTTCCTTGTTAGATATTTCGCTTTGCATCTTGCTGGATATGTTGTTGTTCCCATTGAAAAGGACAGTCCTGATTCTCGTATTGAGGAGATAGAGAAGACAATCTCTGGTGAGTCTTTCGATGAGTCGATAGCTGATATCCTCTTCACCACAGGCACTACCGGCAATTCAAAGGGTGTTATCATAAGCCACTCAGTCATCCTTGCCAATGCAGAGAACCTCGTTGATGCACAGGGTTTCACTCATGACGTGAAGTTTGTAATCAATGGTCCACTTAATCATATAGGTAGCCTGTCAAAGATATATCCAACCATGATGGTTGGAGGTACGCTTGTTATAATTGACGGAATGAAGAACATTAACGACTTCTTCGATGCTTTTGATTATTGTGGCTCATGTATTGGTACATTCCTCGTTCCTGCAAGTATAAGAATGCTCATTCAATTTTCCAAGGACCGCCTTGCGGAATATGCAGACAAGATTGACTTTATAGAGACAGGTGCAGCTCCTATGGCTGAATCCGACATGAAACTGCTGTGCGAGATACTTCCTCATTCAAGGTTGTTCAATACGTATGCCTCTACGGAAACAGGCATCATTGCCACACACAATTTCAACTCTTCCCTATGCATAGCTGGCTGCCTTGGCAAGGCTATGAAGAATTCCAGTTTCTTTATTACCGCAGAAGGAACCATAGCTTGTTCAGGAAAGACTATTATGTCAGGATACGTTGGTGATGCAGCAAAGACTGCGGAAATTCTGAAAGACGGCATTTTATATACAGCGGATTTCGCACGCATAGACGAAGAAGGCCGCCTTCATCTCATGGGACGAAAGGATGACGTCATAAATATCGGAGGCTTCAAGGTTGCACCTACAGAGGTAGAGAACATTGCGCTTTCACATCATTCCGTAAAGGACTGCATCTGTATTACAGGCCAACACCCAGTAATAGGTACTGTTCTCAAACTCCTCGTAGTAACAAAAGACGACGCAAAACTGGACAAACATTCATTAGCATTGTACATTCAGTCACAAGTGGAACGATACAAGGTACCTTTGCTTTACGAGCAGGTGGAAAAAATACAACGTACATTCAATGGCAAGCTTGACAGAAAGTTTTATAAGAGAAACATATAGCAAGACAGAGGGAGGAAAAGAAAAAAATGGCGTAAAACACCAAGAAATGTGCGATTTTCATTTGTTTTTATAAAGTAAAGTTATATATTTGCACGTATAAAAATGACATGAGCCTTCCAAATATTGCATATGAAACTTAGAACTACACTGAAAATCATCTCGTTCGCACTTCTCGTATCGAGCACAATGATTGTACTGCGTTATCCTATGTCGAAACTAATGTCTGGGAATGGCACGGACGGATTCATAATCTCCACTATGTATGAGGCATTCAACTCTACGGAGGTGAAAGTGGCAGAATTAGGTATGTACCTATTATTTGCTTTCCACATGCATATACTCGATTTCAAGTTCCCTGATGCTAAGTTCGGTAGGTTCTTTCGCTATGACATGGTGGTGGCTCTCGTCAATTATTTCGTGATAACAAATGAGTATGAAAATGTTACTATAGGGTATCTTGCCAAGGTGCTTGTAGAGTTAGCCTCATGTGCCACAACTTTCATGTGTGGATGGTCTTTGAGCAAGACTCTCAAGAGTCATGCAATGAACACAGTCGGTTTCAGTTATCTCGTATTGTCATTGCGTCACATCATTTATCTTGCCATCCTCGGCATTCAATTTTACATTCTCATGGACGGTCCAAAGAGCGTTGGACAGTTCCTCACTCCTACGTGGACACAAATACAATGGTGCCTACTCATGCCAATACTGCTATTCTCGCGCATCATGTTGTTCCGAGGCACAATAATGCAGAAAGTACACAAACATCACAAGAATAATTCTTTTGATATATGAACTTCGCATACAAAAAACAATACAAAATCTCTGATTATGGAATATCCGCCTCCAGAATAGCTTGGAGGGCAAGAATTCACACAACAGAAACATACAAAATATGATATCGGAAGCACTATATTTCATACCATGTGTGGTATGCCTATTGTGGTCGATGATGCTTCTCCTGAAAAAAAGGAACAGACCACAAAACTATCTATTGCTCGTATTAGCAATAGGTACGGTTTACTATGCATCTTATGCCTTCTCAATATCTCCAACTTCAAATTATCTACAAGCAGCTTACCTTAATGCCCTGAGCGAGTTTATCGTTCCAGCCTGGATGGTATGCCATCTGCTTTATCTTGAGTCGCACCTCAGAGCACCATTACTGAATAGCGTGGTTCGTTTCATACTGTTCATACTTCCATGTGTTCATAGCGGAATAATGGGCGTGCTGTATTATTTGATTGATTTCAAGTCTATCGCAGCATTCATGCAAGCGCATGACGAGATGATTGCCAAAGGACAGGATTTCTTTGCTAACCCTCCTACAGGATTTGAGGATGAAGTATATGAATTGTATTATGTAACTGCTGAGAAACAATTCCATTTCATCTGTCTCGTCCTATGTCTCTGTACGTTAATCATGGGTTGCGTGGTCATATACAGACAAGGCTTTAAGCCATTTTCTGTTATACAATTCCTAATGGGCAAAGGTTCAACAACCATAGGTATATTGACGAGCATCCTGCTCTCATCAGTTATTTTGCTTCAATGTCCGCTCATGATTTTGGGACGTTCACACATCACAACCTCTCCTGCACTCGGATTGACACTTACCTTACTTGAATCCGCCTGCATTTTTGCCATGGCATATGTAGAGTATATGAGTCGCACAAAGGACATAACTCTGAACAGTCTGTCGAATATGGCAAATAATTCTGAGACTCCATTTCCTGAAGACAATGACGGATGTATGCGTAACATTGAGATAAATGATGATGAAGCAAAAGAGATTTCCATCCTCAGCGAAAAGATAAAGAGTCTTGTTTCACGTGTGGAGTACGCATTTGAAGTAGAGAAGGTTTATCACAATCCAAATCTCACGCTACATTCGCTTGCAGACAAACTCAATACCAATAGGACCACTCTTACCACCATACTGAAATATAGGTACAAGATGACATTCAAGGAGTATCTTGTTCACTGCCGAATAGAGAAGGCAAAGGCATACATGTTAAGCCACCCCGATGAAGTTATGGAGACAGTGGCGGACGAATGCGGATTTGGATGTTCATCCAACTTCTCCCACAAGTTCAAGGACGAAGTGGGCGAAAGCCCAAAAGCGTGGTTGCATGCAAGACTTGCAGAGAGACGATCAAACAATGAGGATAAACCTTGTGAGACAAATTAAATTACACTATTATACCCATTCACACAAAAAAATACTTAGGTATGTTTGAAGCAATCAGTTATACTCTTCCTTTCATAGTGTGTTTGCTATGGTTATTTATATACTTGTTCCGAAAGAAGAATAGCTCGCAGAAGTTCTATTTAGCCATACTTGCTGTGGCTGTAGTGTACTTCTACACCTATGCCCTGTACATATCCCCAAACACGGATTATAAGCTAATGGTTCGTCTTGATGTATTTTGTCAGCCTTTGGCCTTGGTACTTCTGACCCTTGTTCTTCTGTATGTGGAAAGTCATTTGGAACGACCTGTCATACCGACATTCATAAAGACAATATTCTGCCTTGTTCCAATACTGCACTTGGGATTTGTGTCATTCATCTATTATCTACTTTCATTTGACGGAGCAGCCATGCTCACGGAAGCATACGATAAGGCTGTATCTGTAGGTGTGAAAGACCCATTCGAGATTATGCCAGATGTCCTTACGGGTCGGATTCAGAGACTGTATATGTTCTTCGACATCGTTATTTTCTCAGGCATATGCGCCTTTTATTCAATATGTATAATGGCGATGTGCGTATATTCGTCTATCGTCAACAGGGATACCATCAAGGTAATTCCTCGTTTCTTCACCAATTCCGACTTCTCTGGAATGGTTCATCTTGTCAACTTCTCCATCATCATGGTGTTATTGTCTGTTGGACCACTTATTTCCATGGGACGTTCATACATTTTCAACAACCCAACGCTCGGATTATGTATGTCCTTAGCGCTCTCGTTCTTCATCTTCTTGGCTTCTTATGTGGAGTTTGTAGGTGACGGATTCTTCCGTAAGGATGACATCAAGCAACATATTGGTGTGATATCTGAAGAAGTAAATGCAGGAGACACGCAAGAGCCGAATGACACGGATAAGTTAGCGCAAGGAGTATTGCCAGATTTTGGTAAAACATCACTGTCTGCTGTACAGGGGCAAGAATCAGTCGCGTTCAACGAGAACATCGACCGTACGTTCATTCATAGCATGGAGGTCGATAGGATATATACCGACTCCTCCCTTACGATAGACAGCCTTGCAAAGAAACTAAGGACGAACCGTTCCACACTCTCGGCACTTATCAACAAGAAATACGGTATGACATTCAAGACCATGCTTGCCTCCTATCGCATAGCCTTTGCCAAACAATATATGCTTGACAATCCTAATGCCTCTGTGGATGACGTGGCTGAGGTAAGTGGTTTTGGCGATAGGTCAACCTTCTTCCATAAGTTCAAGGAAGTGACAGGTATGTCACCAAAAGTATGGCTGACGAAACAGTAGTTTTATATAATGAGTGATTAATTTCTCATTTCTAACAAGTCAAGCATGAGTAAACAAGTATCATTTATATACATGCTGTTGGGAGTGATATTCACCACCAGCATTGTTGCTGCAAATATTCTTGAAACAAAGATTGTGGCTATCGGCATATTTACCATCACCGGCGGCCTCTTCTGTTTCCCGATTTCCTATATTATAGGTGACGTGGTGACAGAAGTGTATGGTTACAAGGCTATGATGCGCCTTGTATTTCTGGGTATATTGATGAACCTACTTGCTGTATTACTGGGCAATCTTGTGGCTGCACTCCCATCACCTGAATTCTGGGAAGGAGAGGAAGGTTTCAACTTCGTCTTTGCATTTGCCCCTCGCATTACAGTTGCATCATTCATAGCTTTTGCCATAGGCTCATACGTCAATTCAAAGGTCATGGACGTGATGCACAAAAAGTACAAGGAACGTCGCTTCTGTTTCCGTGCAATAGCAAGTACAATCGTAGGAGAAGGTGCGGATTCATTCGTATTCTTTCCACTTGCCTTCCTAGGTCAGATTCCGATGTTGGAGCTACTCAATATCATTTTCCTTCAGATAGTTCTCAAGACTTGTTATGAGATAATCATACTTCCTATTACCATCTGTATCGTGGCATGGGTTAAACGTAAGGAAGGACAGAATGAGCAACCAAAGTCTAAGAACAAGCGTATAGCCCTTGTCCTTGCAGATGGAGGAGCAAAAGGATATGCCCACATAGGTGCTATCAAGGCTCTGGAAGAACAGGGATTTGAAATACATTCCGTGGCAGGAACATCGATGGGGGCTCTCGTTGGCGGTCTTTATGCTGCAGGAAAACTGGATGAGGGATATGAGTATTTGAAGTCAATCAACAAAAGGAAGTTGTTCAGCCTTTCAGACATACGTCACATAGGGCTTGACGGAATTATGGGAGGCGAGGATGTATATGAAGTATTAAAAGATATAATCGGAGATGTACGTATAGAAGACCTAAAGGTTAATTATTGTGCCATAGCAACCGATATTGATACGGGTGAGGAAAAAGTTTTTCGTAAAGGTAGGCTCATTGATGCCATACGAGCATCTATTTCCATCCCAGGAGTGTTTCGCCCATATACAATAAACAATAGACGTTATGTGGATGGTGCAATGACCAATGGATTACCAATAAACCGTGTCTGCCGTGAGAACGGAGATATGGTTGTGGCAATCAATCTTGACACATACGTAAGTTCTGAATCAAACACTTTCACTAAACTCTTAAAACACGGAGGCAGTGGTATTATCCCATCAATAGAGGAATTACGCAAGAGTCGCCATTTTGGTTTTCTTGCACGATTATATGATATCATGACAGGCGAGAATGTGTTCAACATAATTATCAACTCATTCTTCATCTCCATTAATCAAAACAAACGATTGATGGCAGAACTGACCAAGCCTGATATATACATAAATATCGACCTCAAGGGCTACGACACACACAATTTCAACAGTGCCGAAGCCATTTGTAACCTCGGTTACGAACAAGTGAAACAAAGACTTAATGAAGGAAATGATTGAAAATACAAAGTCCTATGCATAAGTGACATATTGTTATAAATACTCAAACACAAGTTACATAAACGAACTTATGACAAGGTTTTTTTGTTCTATTTCCATAATAGAACAAAAAAAAATGTGTGCGGACACACTTTTTTCAAGATTTATTTGGTCAAAATGACTAAATATGTTTATCTTTGCATCGTACAACTAAAATTTCCTATAATCAAGTTAGGTGAATTGGTATTATAAATTTTTTAAAAGGTAAAAAATTATGTTACAGGCAAAAGCAGGAAACATTGCAGGAATCATCTGGAAAGCTCTTTCAGCAGCTGAAGGACCACAGACATTCAAACAGATTAAGAAGACGACAAAGTTGACAGAGAAGGATTTCATCCTTGGTCTTGGATGGCTTCTCCGCGAGGACAAACTTAACGCATCAGAGACTGGTGACGAAAAGGATCCATACGCTTATTCTATCAAGTAAGTCGCCCCGAAAACTAAAAACAAAAAGGTCAGGAAAGCTATTCCTGACCTTTTGTTTTATGCTGTTATCATTTTTTTTTGTACCTTTGTGCCAAAATATTTTTATATGAAGAATATCAGGAACTTTTGTATCATAGCTCACATCGACCACGGAAAGAGTACACTTGCCGACAGGTTGCTGGAGAAGACAAATACGATAAAGATTACTCAGGGACAGATGCTTGACGACATGGATCTGGAGCAGGAACGTGGTATCACAATCAAGAGTCATGCCATCCAGATGGAGTACAAGTATCAGACAAATGCAGAGAAGCCTCATGAGAAAGCGGCTGAGTATGAGGGACAGAACTTCATCCTCAACCTTATTGATACTCCGGGACACGTCGATTTTTCATACGAGGTGTCACGTAGTATTGCAGCTTGTGAGGGAGCACTTCTTGTGGTTGATGCCACTCAGGGTGTACAGGCTCAGACAATCTCCAACCTCTACATGGCTATTGACCATAATCTTGAGATTATTCCTGTAATCAACAAGATAGACATGCCAAACGCCATGCCTGAAGAGGTGGCAGACGAGATTGTTGACCTTATTGGTTGTGACCTCGACGACATCATCTACGCTTCAGGTAAGACGGGTGAGGGAGTTGAGGACATCCTTCGTGCCGTGGTTGAGCGTGTGCCACATCCAGTGGGTGATGAGGATGCTCCACTTCAGGCACTTATCTTCGATTCTGTCTTTAACTCATATCGTGGTATCATCGCATACTTCAAAATTGTGAATGGTGTGATGCGCCCAGGAGAGAAGGTGCGTTTCTTCAATACAAAGAAGGAGTATCTGAGCGAGGAAATTGGCTCACTCAAGATGGATATGGTGCCTAAGAAGGAACTCCGTACGGGTGACGTGGGTTACATCGTGACAGGTATCAAGAATGCTACCGAGGTAAAGGTGGGCGATACAATCACGACTGTTGCCAATCCTACTCAGGAAGCCATCAAGGGATTCCAGGAGGTTAAGCCAATGGTCTTTGCGGGTATCTACCCAATCGAGACAGAGGACTACGAAAACCTTCGTACATCGCTTGAGAAACTCCAGTTGAATGATGCCTCACTCACGTTCATGCACGAGAGTTCAGCAGCCCTCGGATTCGGTTTCCGATGCGGATTTCTCGGACTTCTCCACATGGAGATTGTACAGGAACGTCTTGACCGTGAGTTCAATATGGACGTCATCACGACTGTACCTAACGTTAGCTACATGGTGTATGACAAGCATGGCGACTGCGAAGAGGTTCATAACCCAAGCGGAATGCCTGACCCAACGCTCATTGACCATGTTGAGGAACCATACATACGTGCTACGGTCATCACGACTGCCACATACATCGGTCCTATCATGACACTTTGTCTTGGCAAGCGTGGTGAACTCATCAAGCAGGACTTTATTGCAGGAAATCGTGTGGAGATTCAGTTCCTCATGCCACTTGGCGAGATTGTCATCGACTTCTACGACAAGCTCAAGTCAATATCACGTGGATATGCTTCTTTCGACTATGCTCCAGCAGGATTCCGTGAGAGCAAGCTCGTGAAGCTTGATATTCTCCTTAATGGAGAGCCTGTGGACGCCCTTTCTACACTTACGCACGTGGATAATGCCGTGAACCTCGGTCGTCGTATGTGTGAACGTCTCAAGGACCTCCTCCCACGTCAGCAGTTTGATATTGCCATTCAGGCAGCTATAGGAGGTAAGATTGTGGCTCGTGAGACTGTCAAGCAGGTGCGTAAGGACGTGCTTGCAAAGTGCTATGGCGGTGACGTAAGCCGTAAGCGTAAACTCCTCGAAAAGCAGAAGCGAGGAAAGAAGCGTATGAAGCAAATCGGTAATGTTTCTGTACCTCAAAAAGCCTTCCTTGCGGTACTCAAACTTGACGACGATTGATACACATTATGCTAAAAAATCGTACAAATTAACGAATATTTATAGTTATGATTTTAGCAATTAAGCAAAATAATAGGGAATCTCCTAAAGTCATTTGGCTTTAGGAGATTCTTTTATTTATCATATCGTATTTAAGGGGATTAGCTTCACAAGTAGTATCCCGTCTAAAGGTGCTAAAAAGGTTTAAAAACGTCCTCTAATGTTAAATATTTTTGGTTAAATGGGCAGAATGTCGTACCTTTGCACCGTGCTTAAGAGAAAGGCACATAATGTTCATACCACCAAGTTGAACAGCAGTAAGGCGTTACTGTTTAGCGGCAGGTTCGGACGATTGCAAGTCGGTAGTCGGGACATGTCCAGAGATAGATAAGCATCTGGCATTTTTTGGTGAAAAGATGGAAACTACTCCTTTATGTTAAGCCAGATGAGTACTAACTAAAATTGTAAAGTATGATTAAAAGAAATTTCGTTTTATTACTAATGGCAATTGTAAGTCTTGGTGCATCGGCACAGGATATAAACCTTGACAAGAAATGGGGAGCCGTTGTAGAGGCTATTGCACAGGTTGAGAGTGAAGGACGTCCTGAACTCGTATCAAAAAACGGGCTTTACGTTGGCTATCTCCAAATTTCAAAGGTTCTTGTGCGTCAGGTAAATCAGATTTTAGGCACTAAAGCCTATACTTACAACGACCGTTATGATAAACAAAAATCCATAGAGATGTTTATCATTTTTCAGGAACACTACAACAAGGAGGGCAATATGGAAATGGCAATCCGTCTTTGGTGCTCAGGCGACCTAAGATGTATGACACGTAAGAGAGCCTCCGATGGTTACTACAGACGAGTAATGCGTAAGTACACTGAGATGGCACATCGATAATCATAACACAAGCAAAGGCGAAGGAATCCCCTTCGCCTTTGTTGTTTTTATTTCAGCGTCTGGATATACACAAAAAAATGACAATTGTCAATAAAACGACCTATAAGAACAAAAAAAAACAAAAAAATTTTGTAGAAAAGCGATAAATGAATACTTTTGAACCCAGAAACGATAAAATCGCAATATCATTAAAAACAGCATTTGATATCAGGCATATTATTTGTTATGTCGTAACAATCGCATTTTTAACGATACCCCATTGTATATACACAAGTGGCTTTAACACGATTAAATAGTTAGCGTCGGGGCGGTGTTCTGTGTACTGTCTCAATCGCAAGTAATCTTTAATATTTTAATTAACTAATCTAAAATGAAGTACCTTAAATTGCTCATGGCTCTCGCAGTCATGCTCGTAAGCATCCCTACGCGGGCTTACAAAGAGGAAAGTGTCACGGTCAACGTGAACGGTCAAAACCGTAATGTACTTGTTTACAAACCAAACTCCATGGCAGCCAACCTGCCTCTCATGGTTGTGACGCATGGAATGAACCAGAATCCAGAGTATCAGGCTGAAGGTGACCTCTTCAGAGATATCGTGGATTCAGAGCGTTTCGTTGTTGCGTACCTCCGTAGCAACGGTTCAGCATGGGACATCGGCGGCAATGCTGATGCCAACTTCGTGAGGAGCACCATTGACCGCATGGGTGCACTCTATCAGATTGACCAGAATCGTGTCTATTGGTCTGGTTTCTCAATGGGCTCTATGCTTATCTACCACTCTCTTGCCATGCTGGAGGATAAGATTGCAGCCTTTGCTCCTACAAGTGGTATGGTGAATGAACATGCCTGGAACAACCTCCGTGGACAGATTAACCTTATTCATTGTCACTCTCTCTCCGATGGTGTATTCCCTATTGCCAACTACAACTTCATCGGTTATGTGACAGAACTTGCTCAGCACAATGGTTACACCAAGTACCAGAAGCTGGAGAACTACTCTAACCAAAGTGCCACTGGTACTAAGGAGGTGTGGACAGACGAGCGTACTGGCAAGACCATAGCTCTATTCTACTATCAGGAAGGCGGACACTGGCCAACGGTACGCAACCGCAAGGAGATATGGGACTTCTGCAAGCAGTTCACGCTCAACGGCAGGACTTCTCAGTCATCATCTCAGAGTTCTTCCACTCAACAGACACAGGTGAACCTGAGGTATTCTTCACTCCCAGCTGGTGTGAAGCCATACTTCGGAACGACTCCTGACCTCAAGGTGGATGGCAAGAACCTTGTTGACCCTAACGGACGTGCCGTTACCCTTCATGGTGTGATGGACACTCCAAGTGCATGGTTCAATAGCGGACGCTGGAGTGGCGGCATCCCTTGGGCTGACTACAATGATGATGCCAACATCTACAAGTGTCGTGGCTACTTCACCAAGATTTTTGAGGCAATAGCCAACCCTGCCAAGGGCACTTATGCCAACGTATTCCGTCTTCACCTCGACCCATGCTGGTTGAATGACAACAATATCCGTGCCGCAGGATTCTGGGAGTATAATGGCAAGACATACGACCCACACGGCAACGAGGTAGGTGGAGAGGCAAACATCTACCATTTTTCTGAGGCAAAGCTCCGCAAGTATCTTGATGCACTCTACATGCCAATAGCAGAGGACGCCATCGGTCATGGTCTCTACGTCGTAATACGTCCTCCTGGCGTATTCCCTGGCACAGTCGTAGTGGGTGATTACTACAACAACTACCTTATGAAGGTATGGGACATCGTGTCACAGCACCCAACAGTAAAGAAATATCCTGGTCAGATATTTCTCGAACTCGGCAACGAGCCTGTAGCTATCTATCCACGTGGCACTACTAACTTCGGATGGTTTGACAATGCCAATACCTCAGTCCTCAACGACTTCTTCCAGCCAATCATCAACAAGATTCGTGATAATGGATACAAGGGTATTCTCTGGCTTCCTGGCACAGGATGGCAGGCCAACTACACAAGTTATATGTGGAAGCACCCAGACGACAAGCTTCCTGACGGCTCATACAACATTGGTTATGCAGTACACTTCTACCCGGGATGGTACAACACAGCAGGTAATGACGACAATGCAACACGTACCAACGAGCAGATTCTGCAACAGTTCAAGGCACAGGTTCCTGTAGTTGACTACTGCCCAGTCATCATCACAGAGGTTGACTGG
>CAMOVB010000021.1:0-23375 GCA_946626925.1 uncultured Prevotellaceae bacterium | reverse complement strand
GCGTTTTTGAGACCGATTTCGATTGCTATTTTGAACACCCTACCGTACAGGTCGATTTTTTTTTGTACGCAAAGTCACTACTTATCTAAAACACAGAGGGCACAGAGGATACTGAAAGCAGAGAAATATAAGTGATTTATCTTCTTTATCTCCTCGTCACGTATAGCCCTGCCAAGGATTGAAAGCTCAACTCGTGCATGCAAGTCCGAAGTGGACACTTCGGAAACTGCGACCAATGAACCAAGCAAAGGCTTTCGTCCATTCACTACAAGAGTCAACATGTATGTACCCTTACGCCAATAATCATGCCAAGGGCTTCTACGCTTAATGGAATGAACGTCTCTTCCCATGCCTCCTCCTGCTCGCCATCTGCATAGAATTGCGCAGAGAATGTGGTGCTGGTAGTCTCAAACTTCCTGTACCTGAAGTTGAAGCCGTACTTTGCACCTGTACTGGCGATTGAGAAATAGCGTCCAGCATTTCTTGCCAATGACTTGGCAAATGATATGCCGGTACCACGATAGCCAATCCACATACCTATGGATGCTCCTACTGGTGGTTCGAAACACATACCCCAGTCCATGTAACCGTCAGCTCCCTCTGGTGCCATGAGACGGTTGGTGTAATCTACATCCACGGCATTCTCCTTGTAGCGAAGGACGACTCTCCATGGCTTTTCCGGTACTGTAATGTATCGGCTGTCAACCTTTGCCTTGGCTGCAGAGTCAAGGAAATGCTGCACAAAGCGAAGTTCTTCCTTCCATTCCTGGAGACGTCCCTTGCCCTGTCCATTACTTATTGTGTCTTGTTCCTGTGCTGCTGCGCTAACCGAGAGCAGCATACAGAGTAGTATTGATTTTACTTTGCTCATGAGAAAGATATTAATTTTAATTAGAAATGAGGAATTGAATTTAATTAGAAATTAGAAATGAGTAATTGAATGTCTGTCAATGATTTCAACACAGACAACTTAAAGAGCACAGATATAAAAATAGCAAAAGAGTAATATATATATTTCACTTTTCACTTGCGTCAATGACTTTCCATTACTCATTACTAATTTCTCATTCCTAATTATGATTCATTCGATACCCTTATGTTATACTGTGGTGAAGCAACGTCGAAGCCAGCGTTAGTGAGTGCATCGTAGATTACCTCCTTTGCCCTGTCAACGTAGCTGACTCTCTCGGCTACAAGCACGTACTGCTTGACTGTTACCTCCACGGTGTTGTTGTCGATGTTCTCCACAACCACATACACGGCATACTTAGGGTCAACAATCTCACGTCCATAGGCGTCCTTGGTACGCATCTTCTGCATTGCTTTGACAAGGACCTCACGCACGTTGTCTATCTCCGTCTTGTATGGCAAGCCGAAGGTAATCTTCGTAAGCTCGTATGAGTTGTTGTGGGTCAGGCTTGTGTAGTTCTTGCCAAAGAGGGTTGAGTTGAGGAAAGATATCTCCGTGCCCTCAATGGTCTCAATCTCCACACACTGGTAGTTGATGGAAGTAACCTGTCCACGCACGCCGTCACACTCTATCCAGTCGCCCACTCTCAGGCGTCCTCCCATAAGCAAGATGCCATAGATGAAGTTGTTGATTGTGTCCTTGAGCGCAAGACCGATACCGGCAGAGAGACCTCCTGCCACAAGTCCCATGGAGCTTGTCGGGATGTGCCATGTGTAGATGATGACTATTGCGTATCCCATCCATATCATAGCCGTGATGATGCTATTGCCAAGCGAGAGGTTTATCTCGTTAAGACAAATCTTGGTACGGTTGTGCTTACGCATGAAGCTCGTGTAGCTCGCATAGCGCCAGATGGTGAGTATTGCCTTGCTGGAATAGCGCAGGACAAAGAACAGGATAAGAAGATGGATGATGCTTTGGCATGATATGCGAATCGACTCGACGCCATTACTGTCAACCAGATGTACAAAAGGATTGCTGTACAGCTTGACAAACAGGTCGTCAAAGTCAAAGATTCCCAAAGACATACGTACGCAAATAGGTATAGACAACAGCACCATAGTTGGTATTGCCACCTCCCTCACAAGGTCATAGAGCCATGTTGCACCGAAAAGCAAGGACTCGCGGTCTTCGCCTGACACGTATGTAATGCTTTTCCTCATTATCTCCACCCGACGGTCAATCCATCGTGCCCTGTATCTGTTTGACAGGTCGGCGATGCACACTATTGTGAGCCATGCCGCAAGCAGGAAGTACCACCACACAAGGATGAGCAATGACACGAATGTGAATCCGAAGAATGAGTAGCCGAAAGCTATGAAGTAGATTCCTGCGGATACGCATCCGATTGTGCGGTCTGTCGAAGATGTCTTGTCACGTAAGCGGAAACAATAGAACAGCTGCCTTAGCACCACGAGGAACAGTATCGGCGGGAACAGCAGGTTCATCAGCTTATCCGGTGTGAATGTGATGCGGCAGATGATTATCACCATCACCACAAGGAAAGTTGGTGAGTAGAGCTGTATGCTGTAGCGGAACTGCTCCGGCTGTACCCTGAGCAGGAGCGAGCTTGATATGGCTATGAGCAGCCACAGGAACGTGTTGATGTTCTTCACGCCCAACTGGAAATACTCGTCGCCCTTCCATACGAAACCGAACAGGAGGAAGTAGAGTATCGTTCCAACGAGTACCGAGAACAGCGGCAACTTGTTTTGTGGGACATAACGCTTTGGCTTGAATATGCGTCCTATGAGCCATAGTATGACTATTGCAAGAATCCAGAAGATGCCCAAGAGGATAAGCTGGAAGGCACAGCCTATGACAAGCAAGGCATTTTCGCCTTTGCTCGATATGTTGTTAAAGTACTCCTCCGTTTCCTCCTCACTGGCATTATCGTCTCCTGCGAGTTCTTCAAAGTCATACTGGTCCTTCAGGTCTTTCTTCGTCAATTCCCAGTAGAAGCCAGGATCTGAAAGGATGTCAACGAAAGGAGTCTGTCCTTCGTAGAACACGTATCTTTCAAGTTCCTGATAGCGTGATTCTGCATACTTGTAAGCCTTCGTTATCCGTTGATACACGGCTTGGTAATGCGCGCTGTCAGCCACCATCTTCTGACGGTTGTCAGCATGCATCTTCATAAGCCTTGAGGCATACAGCATACAAGAGTCACGATAAATCTCTCCTTCCTTGTCCAAGGCAATGGGAGAAGAGACTGTGTTGTTGTTTATCGTTGCAAGTCGGATGACTTCTTCTTCCAACGCAGAGGCCTTGTCAGACGTGCTCACGCCCGTAGAGTCTTCACGATGACGTACCACGCCCTTTGCACCATCCGCCGTCTTTATTGGCGGAATAAGTCTGAGAGCCTCGAGAAGACGACTGTAACGGTCTATCTCGTAGTCGAGGTTCTTCACGATACGGTCGTATGGCATCTTGTCATTACCAAAATCCTTGTAGTTGGCAGAAGCCTTCTTCAAGGCGTAGGTAAGGTCGAATGTCATTTCCCGTTCCTGTGTGTAGAGGACGATGGCAAGCTCGTCAGTATTAGAGATGATGTCTATCATCTTCTGATGCTGACGGTCATAGTCTTCCTTGAATCGTTGTTGTGCGTCCGCACGTTGTGAGTAAGCCGTCCGCAACTCTGTGTGCAGTTCCTTCAGCATCTTAGGCAGCGTCCGTCCATTGACGATAGCCATGAGCGGAAGGAATGACACACTGAGTGCGAAAGCGAGTGTTAGAAGTCTTTTATACATTATATTACCAAATTGCTATTCTGTTTTCCGGAGCAAGATAAAGCTGTTGTTATTTGGTTACTCCAACTTGCCACCGCCACAATACTCAGGATTGCTGTCGAGTGCCTGCTGGTTGGTGTTAAGCCAGTTTCCCCAGCCTGTAAGCTTATGGAAGTCGCACTTCTCGTAACCCTCATTGTAGTTGTTGAGTATATTATTTCCCAGATATTTCGCCTTGTAGTCGGTGGTGTAGATGAGTTGTCTCAACAGGCAGATGCTCAGCGTGTAATGATCCAGATGATCTTTACTGTTGCTCACATCGCGATAGTGCACGAATGCATCCTTGAAGGCGCTGTCAAGTGCGGCAGAGATGGCTTTCATCTGGTCATCGTTTGTTTCTTTAGCCAGCAACTGGGCGTAATTGGCGACGTCGAAGAAAGGTTTGTCCCATTCAAATTTCATCACCTCATTACCACCGATATTATCGAAACGATACACGCTCTTGGTAGCACGGTCGATGGCATCCTTCTGTGTTGGATAGAGCGCCAGCAAGCGGTCGCAAAGCTGCTTGACGGCATCAATGATAGACTGGAACTTATCGGTGCGAATCATCTTGTAGTCACCGTTAGCGATAGCTCCATTCTCCGAATAACTATTCTGCCAGTTAGGCGTACAGCGTTCAAACATCAGCCCTCCTGCCTTCACGGGATCGCCTGTTTCCACGAGTCCACGTACAAATTCAGTCATCAGCTCGCCGCCGCTGCTTAGCATGTGGGCAGAAGCAATGATATAGTCGGCAAAGGAGCGTGCCTGAGTCAGTGTCTCGATATTACCCATATAGCAGTTGTGGAACATGAGCGTGTTAAAATGGTCGATATCCGCAGCCTTCATGGCATCATACATCTCGTACATGTCCATCCATTCGGCATCTACCCACTCGTCAGCCATCACACCACGTGTCGGGTTCATAATCTCATACTTGCCAGGTACGTCGTTCATGGCATCAAAGCCAGAACCGTGTCCCCAGATTGCCATCACGTAATCTTCTGCCGGGCATTGCAGACTACTGAACTCAAGAAACATGCGCATCGTGTTAGGATTGCATATCTTCAGTTGCTTGGCTTCCTCGCCCATGCCGATAGCCTGCATACCATCTTCCCGGATCTTGTTGAGGTCGGTCTTGTCGGTCAGTTCAAACCATACGATGTCACCAGATTCTGCATATTTGCCAGTAAATGGGTTTCCATTTTCCGGTTCGTCCTTACCATATTTATACATGCACACCACACGCACGTTGTTGTGGTCAGTCAGGTACTGCTGTACTTTCTCCCAGAAGCCCTGTTCTATGATATTATCCATTCTTCCTCCGGCATTACCATATACAAAGACAGTGTATTTTGCTGGCTGAGGCACGTCGATTATGTCTTCTGTCTTGCTCCACGTGTCAAATTTCGCTGTCATGTCGCTGGTGGTCTTCTTGAAGCTTAGAAGAATGTCATCATCATCGTCGCCCAGACGCAATTCGTTGCCCACGATCTGCCAATTGGCTGTCATCACGTCTCTGTCCGTTGGTGTCATGGTCAACTTACCATCAGCAGAAGCCGTGTAGGTGAAATCAATCTTTTCGCAACCGATGGCGTTGTCGTTCGATGTATAATAGATGCGAGTGCAACCTGTTCCGTCATCCTTGAACTCGGTGTTCTGCCATGTCTTGCCATAATTCCACTTGGCATAGGTCATGCCCGACACGTCGGAATACCAGTTTCCTACAATCCTGCTGTCGCCCGCATGAGCCGGGTCAGAGGAATTGTCATTATCATCTGAACAAGCGGTCAATACGGCAAGTGTCATTGTGCAGCATAGGATAGCTGCAAATCTCATTAGATACTTCTTATTCATAATACTATCATGCTTTTTTATTACCCCAATTTCTTTTACAATCTATGTCTCTTTTTACCATTACTGGCGCAAGTTTTTTTGTCCGTTTTGGATGATGACGCCCCGGCTGTTTTCGGTGGCAGGGGTGCCATTTGTAGTGTAAGCCTGACTGCTGGATGCGGTATGTTCTACGGTTGTAGTCTGGCGAACGCCTACGGAGTTATTCTTCAGATTCTGGTATTCCTCGCGTGCCTTCTTTAACTGCTGCTGATAGTCTTCTGTACCTACGATGTTGGCAAACAATGCCGCAGAAAGCAGTAGCGAAGCATCGGTATCGCTCTTCCAGTGGTGACCGCAGATGACACGGTTATATGCATAGTACTGGGCACGATCCATAATGTCGGATGTCTTCTCTGGTATCAGGTTGCAGAGGACAAGGGCGAACACATAGCCACGAGTGGAGTGACCTGAAGGATAGCTGAAGGTCTTTGCCTCTTCTTCGTCGGTTTCCGGCTTCAGCGACGGATCGTTGAAAGTAGCAAAAGGACGTATGCGTTGGAACTTCTTCTTAACCGTGGTATTACTCGTGGATGCATCAGAAACGGCACGTTCGCACAGAAGCAGAATCTCTGGAGTGGTCTCATAAGAGAGATTAATGCCGATGACTGACTCATCAAACACCTGATAGAGCTTGGCTGCTTCATCGAAAATGGCCTGTTCGCTGACTCCATCCAGTTCGCGTAGATTGCGGCCCATCTGATAGTGGTAGAAGTCGTATGCAAACTCGCCACTGGTCAATGATGGCGGTGAAGGAACGAAATCGTATGATGGATAGGTCTCGCTGGTAAGATAACCATCTGGGTATTTCTGTCCCCAGACATTTGTTACGGCAGTAATGGCGACGAAGGCCATAAAGATTAATCGTTTCATAAACATGTGTTTTTAATTTGTTAGTTGTTATCCTTGTGATAAGCGGATGAACAGGCAGGCATGAATACAACAAAAGGCAGACGACTATGTAAGCCGACTGTACTATTACCTTTATATGTATTACATGAGTTCCATATTATGCTTATACCCCAATTTCTTTTTTCAAACGCAAAGATACAATATATTTTTTATCAGGCAAACGCTTTCGGCAAAAAAAAAAATAAGCAAAGCAGAAATTTATACGAAATATTCATTAGAGGACGGATTGACTGTTTTGTCTTCGGATGATGATGCTGCAACTCAAAATTGGGGTACAAAGTGGAGGATGCCAACAAGAGAAGAATGCAAGGAACTCATAAAAGAATGTGCTTGGCAGATGACTTACGATTATTGTGGTACTTCGGTTTGGGGATTTACTGTTACTGGTAAGAATGGTGCTTCCATTTTTCTTCCTCACATTGGAATATATTATGTCACGGTTGGAGCGTATGATGATGAGGTTAAAACGCATATTGAAGATCGTGTTATATATAGGTCTTCTTGCTTGAGTAGTGTTTCTGAAAAAGCGTTAAGTTTTGGTCCTGATGGCTATCCTGATTCTAAATACTGGAATAATCCAGAAGCATGGGGTAATTTAAAGAATTGGATGTCAGTAACAACGCTTTACGGGCGATATAGTGGCATTGCTGTAAGAGCAGTATGTAAATAAGAAGAATAGATAGTGGCATAAGGAAAAAGTACGAACCTTTTTTTGTGTAAAGCTTAATGCGGATTATTGAAATCGATAATCCGCATTATCTTTTTCTTTGTTGTGCGGTATGTTTTGTGGTTTCGTTTAACGGCTGTTTAACATGCATTAAACTGTTGTTAAACGATGGTGTTATAATGCTGCTTGCACGGCGTTCAATAATATTGCGGACAATGGACTTCCGTTGGTATGCTTTTGGGTGGGCTTGGGTAAATGTATCTGCATGCTTGGGTAAGTCGTTTATGATTCTTTTATTAAGAGCGGATACTTTTAATTCTTAACTTTTAACTTTTAACTCCAAAGGTAGGTTTCTACTGCGATTTATCACAAGAAAGCGGGTTTTATCTTAATTTTTATCACAAAAAGTGCAAAAAAACGGATAAAAGTGTTCTCCGTTCAAAATATTTGCGTACATTTGTAGCGCAATACAAAAAATAATCACGAATAAATCATTTGTATGACTAATTTAATTAACATTCTACTCGTGGTCGTCAGACTAGTCATTATCGTCAAGAAGATAACTTGTCGTAAGAGTGGGTGCGTATTTATGTAGTCATGATTTGAAACATATGTGAACCTTTCTTACGAACAGTGAGAGAGGTTTTTTTTGTCCAATACAAACTGAGAAACTTCACCCTCACCTATAGGAGGACTGGAGAGAATACTGATAACAAAAAATAAGTCAAGATATGAAACATCCATTACGCAGCGCTGTCTGCACAGAAGGTCGCCGTATGGCTGGAGCACGTGCTCTGTGGGTAGCCAACGGTATGAAGAGAGAGCAGTTCGGTAAACCGATTATTGCCATTGTCAATTCATTCACACAGTTTGTGCCTGGTCACACTCATCTCCATGAGATTGGTCAGATTGTTAAGGCAGAGATTGAGAAACTCGGATGCTATGCAGCGGAGTTCAACACTATCGCCGTGGATGACGGTATTGCAATGGGACACGACGGTATGCTCTATTCACTTCCTTCACGCGACATCATCGCTGACTCTGTGGAGTACATGGTCAATGCCCACAAGGCTGATGCCATGGTGTGCATCTCTAACTGTGACAAGGTCACTCCGGGTATGCTTATGGCTGCTATGCGTCTCAATATCCCTGCTGTCTTCGTGTCTGGAGGTCCAATGGAGTCACACAAACTCAATGGTGAGAATGCAGACCTTATCACAGCCATGATTAAGGGTGGTGACCCAACTGTGAGCGATGAGGAACTTGCAAAGGTGGAGAGCATGGCTTGCCCTGGTTGCGGTGCCTGCTCAGGTATGTTCACAGCTAACTCCATGAATTCGCTCACTGAGGCTCTCGGTCTCAGTCTCCCTGGCAATGGTTCTATTCTTGCAACTCACGTCAACCGTATTCAGCTCTTCAAGGATGCTGCTAAGATTATCGTCAAGAATGCACTTGCATACTACGAGGACGGCGACGAGAGTGTTCTCCCACGTTCGATAGCAACACGTCAGGCATTCCTCAATGCCATGACACTCGATATTGCAATGGGTGCATCAACTAACACAGTCCTTCACCTCCTTGCCGTGGCACAGGAGGCAGAGGTTGACTTCAAAATGTCGGACATCGATGCTCTCAGTCGCAAGGTACCATTCCTCTGCAAGCTTGCTCCAAACTGGCAGAAGTATTCAATTCAGGAGGAGAACCGTGCAGGTGGTATCCTCGGTATCCTTGGCGAGCTTGCAAAGGGCAATCTTCTTGACCTTACAGCAAAGCGTGTGAATGGTGCAACTCTCGGTGAGGATATAAAGAAATACAGCATCACTGGTGACACTATCGACCCAGAGGCTGACCGCATCTACCACTCTGCTCCAGCAGGCAAGTTCTCTAACGTGATGGGTTCACAGAACACACGTTGGGAGTCACTTGACACAGACCGTGAGAACGGATGTATCCGTGACATCGAGCACGCTTACACCAAGGATGGTGGTCTGGCTGTTCTCTTCGGTAACATCGCACAGGACGGTTGTGTAGTCAAGACTGCAGGTGTTGCTCCAGAGCTCTGGCACTTTGAAGGTCCAGCCGTGGTATTCGATTCACAGGAAGATGCTTGTGAAGGAATCCTTGGTGGCAAGGTGAAGAAAGGTGACTGCGTGGTCATCACACACGAAGGTCCTAAGGGTGGTCCTGGAATGCAGGAGATGCTCTACCCTACATCATACATCAAGTCAATGCACATGGGTAAGGAATGTGCCCTCATCACTGACGGTCGTTTCTCTGGTGGTACATCAGGACTCTCTATCGGTCACATCTCACCTGAGGCTGCTTCAGGCGGTAACATCGGCAAGATTAAGGACGGCGACATCATCGTCATCGACATCCCAAGCCGTTCAATCAACGTGAAGCTCACGGACGAGGAACTTGCAGCACGTCCACAGCAGCCTCTCAAGCGCAACCGTGTCGTTTCAAAGGCTCTCCGTGCCTACGCCCAGTCCGTCGCAAGTGCCGACAAGGGTGGAGTGAGAATAATTGAGTAAAGGATGGCCCCCTCCCAGCCTCCCCGTGGGGGAGGAGAATGAGATACACTGTTGGAACTAATCGTATGATGCTTATTAAAAAAGATTATGGCTCGATTTGACTTTCAGACCGCAGACCGTGGTATGTACAAGCTACTGAAACAGTTTGCTGACGAAAACAGGGCGAATATGACTGATGCAGAATCTCTACTGTGGCAGTATATGAGGTCAAGTCAGATGGGGGTAAGGTATAAGGTACAACATATTATCGGATGTTATATAGCAGATTTTGTTTGTTTGCCTTTGAAACTGATAATAGAGATTGATGGTCTTTACCATAGTCTCCCAGAGCAACAGATAAGTGATGAACAGCGTACTCGTTGGCTTGAGGGGCAAGGCTACAAGGTTCTTCGGTTTACGAATGAAGAGATTTTTAATAATTTGAACACTGTTATAGATACAATAAAAAATGAGCAATATAAGCGAGATAAACGATAAGGGTAACATCTCTCCCTCCCCTCAGGGGGAGCCGGAGGGGGGCCTTATTCGTATTTCAGGTGCAGAGGCTATGATGCGTTCATTGGAGCATGCCGGGGTAAATGTACTCTTCGGCTATCCGGGTGGTGCAATCATGCCAACATTCGATGCACTTTATGATCATAAAGAGACGCTTCATCATATCCTCGTTCGTCATGAGCAGGCAGCAGTACATGCTGCACAGGGATATGCTCGAGTAAGCGGAAAGACAGGATGCTGTATCGTTACTTCAGGTCCTGGCGCAATGAATACAATAACAGGTATTGCAGACGCAATGGTCGATTCCACTCCTCTCGTGGTAATCTGCGGACAGGTAGGAGCAGGAATGCTTGGTACTGATGCCTTTCAGGAGGTGGATGTCATAGGTGTTACGCAACCTATCACGAAGTGGAACTTCCAGATTCGTCGTGCTGAAGATATCGCATGGGCAGTTGCACGTGCTTTCTATATAGCCAACAGCGGTCGCCCGGGCCCTGTCGTTCTTGATTTTACAAAGAATGCACAGACGGCAATGATTGACTACGAGCCACAGGTTGTTGACTTTATCCGTAGTTACAATCCTGCTCCTCAGCCTGCAGAAGGCACAATAGAGAAGGCTGCAGACATGATTAACAAGAGCGTTAAACCATTCATGCTTGTCGGTCAAGGCGTAGAACTTGCTGGTGCACGTGAGGAACTTCTTGCACTCTGCGAGAAGGCACAGATACCTTTCGGAACAACATTCCTCGGTCTCTCCGCTGCTCCTACTGACCATCCGCTCAATATGGGACGACTCGGTATGCATGGTAATCTCGCTCCAAACGTGATGACCAACCAGTGTGACCTCCTCATTGCTGTCGGTATGCGTTTTGACGACCGTGTCACAGGTAATCTCAAGACATACGCCAAGCAGGCAAAGATTATCCACTTTGAGATTGACCCATCAGAGATAAACAAGAACGTGAAGGTTAATCTATCCGTCCTTGGCAACTGTAAGCAGACACTTGCAGAGGTAAATAAGTTCGTTGAGCCTGCCACACGCCCATCATGGATTGATGGCTTCAAGCCATACGCAGACAAGGAATACTCTAAGGTTATCAATCCTGCACTCAATCCGACAGAAGGACCACTCCTCATGGGTGAGGTAGTACGCAAGGTTAGCGAGGCTGCAAACAACGAGGCGATACTCGTGACAGACGTAGGTCAGAACCAGATGTTTGCATGTCGCTACTTCAAGTTCACAAAGCCACGCTCCGTTGTCACTTCTGGTGGATGCGGTACTATGGGCTTCGGTATTCCTGCTGCCATCGGTGCTACCTTCGGTGCTCCTGATCGTACGGTATGTATGTTTGCAGGCGACGGCGGTTTCCAGATGACTATTCAGGAACTCGGAACAATCATGGAACAGCAGTGTCCTGTCAAGATGATAATGCTCAACAACAACTTCCTCGGCAATGTTCGCCAGTGGCAGTATATGTTCTTCAACAAGCGTTATTCATTCACTCCGATGGCTAATCCTGACTACGAGAAGATTGCCGCAGCATACGGCATCCCTTGCAGGACAGTCGTTGACCGTAAGGACCTTGATGCTGCTGTACGTGAAATGCTTGACACCGACGGTCCATTCTTACTACAGTGTGCTATCAAGGAAGAAGAGAACGTATTGCCAATGACTCCTCCTGGAGGAAATGTTGACGAAATGTTGTTGGAGATAAAGTAAGGGCTGATATGGAAAAGGAAAAGAAATATGGTGCCGCAGAATGCGGCGATTGCAATACTTGTGCTAAGTGTGAGGACACGCTTGAACAGGCAAGCGAGATGCAAGGCTTCAACGAGGCTGTGCGTGAGGCAGCAGCTATTGACCGCAACTCGTTTGAGAAGAATCTTGCCCGTGAGCGTAAGGCAACACTCGCACACGATACACAGAAGGGTTCACAGCATGAGACATTCACGCGTAATGCCGTTGCTCGTCCTTCGATAGCAGGACATGAGGGTGCGCTCCTCGACCACGACGGTCTCACTCTCTACACTCTCATTATATATTCTGAGAACTATGCAGGTATTCTTAACCAGATTACTGCCGTGTTCACTCGTCGTCAGGTGAATATCGAATCGCTCAATGTATGTTCATCAAGCACTCCAGGTGTACACAAATATACTATCACCTGCTACTGTAAGCAGGAGATGGCAGAGATGCTCACCAAGCAGATAGAGAAGAAGATTGACGTGCTTCAGGCAAACTGTTTCGTGGATGATGAGATATTCATCCTTGAGACTTCGCTCCTCAAGCTCTCTACTCCGTCAGTCCTTGCAGATCATGAGATTTCACGCATCGTACGTCGCTTTGATGCCCGCATCGTCGAGGTCAACCCTACATATACTATAGTAGAGAAGACTGGTATCACGGCAGACGTCATCGAACTCTTCAATCAGCTTGACAGCCTCGGATGTGTACTCCAGTTCGTCCGTTCAGGCCGTATCGCTATCACGAAGTCCTGCATCGAACGTCTTGACCAGTACATCGCTCAGAGAGAAGAGGACAGGGAGAACGCGTAATGAATGAGGAATGTGGAATGAGGAATGTGGAATGAGTAATTAGTAATGGATTGTCCTTCGCTCACTTCATAAGAGCTGTCTTTGGCTCTAAAATATTGTTAATTCTGAATTGTGCATTTTGAATTGCTCTGAGTCCTCTGAGAACTCTGTGTTTAGAAAAAACAATTTTGAATTCTTAATTCACTTTTGACATTTCCTCTGACTTTATGATAACAAATCGTAAAGCGTTTGCAAATAAAAACAAATAAATTGTAAGATTTTTATTGTGGATTGGTAATAAATTATTACCTTTGCAGTCAAAATCGCAAAAATAAGAATTTTATTAACTCAAAATAAATAAAGAAACATGGCAAAAATGAATTTTGGTGGCGTTATCGAAGAGGTAATGACACGTGAGGAGTTCCCACTTGACAAGGCTCGTGAAATCCTCAAGGATGAACTTATCGCAGTAATCGGTTATGGTGTTCAGGGTCCTGGACAGGCTTGTAACCTTCGTGATAATGGCTTCAACGTAATCGTTGGTCAGCGTCAGGGTAAGACATTCGAGAAGGCTATCGCTGACGGATGGAAGCCAGGCGAGACTCTCTTCTCTATCGAGGAGGCTGCAGAGAAGGCTTCTATCGTAATGTGTCTTCTTTCAGATGCTGCCGTAATGTCAGTATGGCCAACACTCAAGAAGCATCTTACTCCAGGTAAGGCTCTCTACTTCTCACACGGATTCGCAATCACATGGAGCGACCGCACAGGTTGCGTTCCTGCTAAGGATATTGACGTAATCATGGTTGCACCTAAGGGTTCAGGTACATCTCTCCGTACTATGTTCCTCGAGGGTCGTGGTCTTAACTCTTCATACGCAGTATATCAGGATGCTACAGGTAAGGCACTTGACCGTACTCTTGCTCTCGGTATCGGTATTGGTTCTGGTTACCTCTTCGAGACTACATTCCAGCGTGAGGCAACATCTGACCTCACTGGTGAGCGTGGTTCACTCATGGGTGCTATCCAGGGACTTCTCCTTGCACAGTATGAGGTTCTCCGTGAGAACGGTCACACACCATCTGAGGCATTCAACGAGACAGTTGAGGAGCTTACTCAGTCACTCATGCCACTCTTCGCTCAGAAGGGTATGGACTGGATGTATGCTAACTGTTCTACAACAGCACAACGTGGTGCCCTCGACTGGATGGGTCCTTTCCACGATGCCATCAAGCCTGTTGTTGAGAAGCTCTACGCATCTGTTAAGTCAGGTAACGAGGCACAGATTTCAATCGATGCAAACTCTAAGCCAGACTACCGTGTAGGTCTTGAGAAGGAGCTTGCTGCTCTCCACGACTCAGAGATGTGGCGTACTGCCGAGGTTGTTCGTCAGCTCCGTCCAGAGAACAACTAATCGCTTGAAAAAATCTATTAAGAAGCATCACAAATAACATAAATTGGAATAGCGAGTAGCTCATAAGAGTTGCTCGCTATTTGTTTTGATTACGATTATCCAACGGAAAACAGCAAAGAACAAGCTCTTCGGACTGAGCGCACATAAAAAAGAGCCAATGGTAATGACGATGCAATTACCATTGGCTCATGAAAACACATATTGTTTTGTTATCTCACTATCTTACGTGTTGTGCCGTCTGACATACGGATGATGTTCAGACCACGTTGCATAGCGTTGAGCTTAACGCCATCGGCTGTATAGATGCCCACTACGGTAGGTTCTGCGACATCAACGGCATCTATTTCAGTTGTCTGTATGTCATCACGCACACGGACATTAGACGTGATATTGCCGAGGTATTCGAGACGGAAGTTGTCGGCAGCAAACCAGTCGCCTGAGCATGTAGCGAAACGCTTGACGCCAAGGTTGACGAATGAGTTTGCATTTACGTAGAATGTGAGAGAGTAGTTGTGCAACTGACCGTCAAAGTTGGTTGCTGGCTGGTGTACTTCTCCGTTTGGATTTGAAACGTATGCATAGAGGCCAACCTGATTTGAACCGCCTCCGCGATAAAGCATGTCGCATGAGAGACGGTAAGTACCCTCTGGCAGATTTCTTACCTGCTGATAGTAGTCGAAAGCCATGCGTGATGGTGTGTAGTGCCATACCTCAAGCATTGTGTTTCCTGTAGATGTGGTGTACTGACCATTGCCTGAACCAAATGAACCGTATAGACTCCAGCCTGATGGCATAGTGTGAGTATTGGCGTTGTTGACAATCTCAGGATTGGCAAGATAGCTTGTCACATCAATAGGATTGTCTGGTGATGCTGAAGAACCTGTGCCACCTGTTCCTGCAACGCTCTGAACCTCGCTCTGTGAGAGAGCATAGTTGTAGATGCGTACATCGTCGATAAGTCCACGGAACATTGGATCAACTACGAACTGGCTACGTCCGAGATAGTTGCACACGCCTGCCACGTCGCTTGGACGGAGAGTGATGCTTGAACTGCTTACGACAGCTTGTCCGTCAACATATACTACTACTCTGCCGCTTCTGATGGTAACAGCCACATGCTTCCATGTATTTGTTGCAAGTGCTGATGAGGCATTGAATGTCTGAACCGTTCCATTAGCTTTAATCTCGAATGTGAGTTTGCCGTTCGCGTTGCTTGGAGTGAGGAAGAAGTAAGCATCCTCGCCATTACCGAAGTCGAAGATACGTTGCCAAGCGTTACCTCCGTCCCATCTTACCCAACTGCAGAAAGTCATTTCCTGCATATTGTCAATCTGGTAAGGGAGTAGGGCGTATGTGCTGCCGTTGAATGACAGAGCCTTGCCGTTATGTCCGTTGGCATAGCTTGCGTTGGTAGCTGCACCCATCATGTTGGCTGTTGCATCTGATGTGTTGTTATCAAATGAATAGCTTGCAACGAGTCCCTGACTGCCGTTTGTGATGGCGTTGACTGTAGAGGAAGCAGAACTGATGTTGCTGCTCTTGTCTATTGCCTTAATCTTGTATGAGTAGCGCACGCCCTGAACTGCTGTGTTATCCACGTATGTAGTACCTTTCACGGCACGTGCAATAGTGTTCCAGTCATTCTGTCCGTATGTGGCACGGAGTATTGTGTAGCCGTTGAGGTCAGAATTGTTGTTTGCATTCCATGTAAGCTTGATGGCAGCAAGGAGTCCTGTTGCTGATAATCCCGTAGGAGTGGATGGAGCAGTACGGTCAGCCACGATGCTTGGGTCAGCCAACTTCCACTTCTGTGAGTTGGCACGTGTGAGAGTGCGTTGTACAACAGTTGAGCCGTTAGCACCATCAAGTACGAGGTTGCTGTAACGGTTGTGGATATAATAGCTTCCGTTGCCAGCATATTCAAACCACCATTGTTCGCAACCGCTTCCGCCACCAGGGTAGATGATTACCTGCTTGCCCTCGTCAAAGCTCCAGTCGAGGTCGTCAAGGTAGAATGTGGCAGGTTGGTTCTGATTGGCAAGAGTGATATACTCGTAGCTGAAATCGCCACCATTGTTATGAGGCAGATGCTGTACCTTCCATGCCTGACGCACATCGTTTGCCACACTTGTGGAGAGCGTGACATTATATGCTCCGATTGATGTGTTACTGCCCACGCCTGTGAGAACCTTACCGTTAGCCACATTGACTATCTGCCATGTACCTGCAACAGGTGAAGGCTGAACGTCCTCTCCACTCTGAATCTTGATTACACCCTCAGCATTACGCTGCAGTGCAGTTCCGTAACTGCCGTTAGGGTCGGCAGGCATATCTACGAAGTAGGCACGTGTAGGTCCGTAGCCGTCATAATATACATCACGGTCACGACTCACGAAACCGAAGCTGCTCTGCTTTGCCTGACGTTCGCTTGCACCGACGAAGGCTTCTGTCACTCCGTCCTGAGTGTTACGATAGACGCTGGCTGCCATGAAGGCATCATCAATCTCGGCGTATGCAAGACGATAGCCGTTACCATCGCTTGCACGGCAGAACTGTGAGCGTGTGTGCTCTGCTGTTCCCCACCATATACCATTGTTGAGACCATAGTTCGCACCTACCATTGCTTCCATGGTGTTGTGGAGTTCGTCTTCTGTCACAACCTTGCCAGCAGCCTTAACACGCTGGAAGAAAGACTTGAAGTCGGCAAACGTACCAGCCAACTGATGGGTGTTACCCTCGTCGGCATACGTCTGTGTTGCGCTGAACCATCCCCATGCCTCGCTACAGTTGAGCGTATTACCAGTCATCAGTCGCTTGCCATTGAACCATGAGTCGTTCCTTGCAGCACGACAGATATTGTTGAGGTCATTCTTGCTCCCGTGTCCCCAACCGTAGTCAGGCTCGTTGAATGGAGCTACACTAACGACAGGATAGCCATGGCTCTCCACATACTTGCCTGTAGCCTTCATGAGGTTTACCCAGTTGGTTGCGTTTGCACCATTGGAGTACATAGATGCAACCGTATATCCGCCTCCGTTGATAGGCTTAGGGTCGCTGTTGAGACATACCCCAGGTGTAGTACCTAATAAGTCCACGATGCGCAGACGCTCGTTGAGGTCAACGAGGTGGTCGTTGCTGAGTGACGTGCCGTTGAGCGCATACGTTGGCTGGAAAGACACACGCACGAGGCTGATGTTGTTGTTGAACAGATTCATGTAGTTACGTCCCTGCAGCATGTTAGCCTCGCTAATCCATGCACAGTCGATGCCCCAGTTAATCTTAGGCATACGTTCGCCTGTACCGTTGTAGTCGAAGAACAATGTACGTGCAGGAATACTGCGTGCTTCAAGATAATCACTTGAATTCGCTACCGTCTGTGCTGATACACCGACCGCTGAACACATAGCAACAGCCATTGCCATGGTTCCCATAGTAAATTCTCTCATAGGTCTGGTTAATTGGTTAGATGATTAAAAAAATTAGGTTAGTTGTAGATGCACTACAGCTTTAGGTTTCTTCTTCGCGCCAAAGGTAAACATTATTTAGCATAACTGCCAAATATATTGAGGATTATTTTACACTGACGACGGACAAACAACAAAAACTGACGGGCTTTGGAAAAATAAAGGCATGTCCTAAGTGTCTTAGAACATGCCTCATTTTTTTATGTTGATGATTGTTCCCTTATTTTTCCAATCATCATGGTGATAAATAATTAGTGATACTCTCTTTTGAAAGGCTATTATGAAAATACTGCCTGTGGCAGTTTTTATGTTCTTTTCCCGTTTTTGATGTTATCCATTATTGGACTTTCGTTTTCGTTCCACGCATAGCGTGCCGTATATCTTTTAATTCCTATGAAGGTGTCGTTGTATTTAACATCATGTTGTGATTCTTCTTTAATTCCTGTATTGTCAGCCTCAACCTCTTGATATCATCTGTCGTAATCACCCTTCCGTGTGTTTAATCTGAGCGACTACCCTCGCATTCGTATCGTGGTCGCCTCTGTGGCGAGATTTCCAACTGAATCCAATTCTGAATGACTCAAAAACAGGCTATGTCCTTTCGTCTGTTCTTTGTCTGTTGAATTTACTGAATGCAAAGTTGTTTTAATTTGTTAATTGATTTGATATTCTGTTCCTTGCAATGTGTCTATCTTAACCATGGATGACGTTTAATTGCAAACAACGGTTTTACATTTGGTTTCGGCAGCCACCTTTGTGACTGTTTTTAAGGTTTGACATAATCTCTATTTTTCTCGCAGGTCTTATTGTTCGACCGTCATATCTTTATTATTGTCGGTGAAACCTTATGTATTCTTTTTATAATATTAAGAATACTGTCTTTGTTCACCTTTGTCAAATCTTTTTTGTTGACATTGCAAATATAATTATTTGTTGAAGACCACCAAAGAATTTGCGTAGAAAAATATTCTTTTATTCAAAAAGCGGGAACTAAAGATGAAATCATATTATATTTCGTACTTATTTCGCAAATACGAGTTGACAAAAAGAGGAGAGAAGCGGAATCCGCTTCTCTCTTTCACGTGTATTGCAATCTGCTTTTGTATGCTATTGCTAACTGGCTTGCTATTAATATCTGCTTTGATATTGCGAATAGCTTCGCTAACGATTTAGCTATATGTTTAGCAAAACAGTAATGGAAGAAGTCATTGTGTTTTTATTATTCCACCTTTTCTTTCATTGCTCTAAAGGTGTTGTCGAAATCATACATGTGGACACTGATGTCGCTGTCAACAACACGGCCGTCGGGAGTAATCACTTCCTTGTGCGGGATACCGCTGAAGCGGAAGAGTTCCTGTAGCTGGTAGAACATGTTGTCAGTAACACAGATGGCTTCTTCACCGTTGAGCCATTCATTGACGTAGTTGCGATAGGCTGGGCTTCCTTCAGTAGTACGCTCACCTGCTATGAAGATAAGCTTCACATCGCCTCGCCTTGCTATCTCTGCACGCTTTTCCTTATACTTCTGTATCTCACCGCGACATGGACCGCAATTCATTCCCCAGAAGTCGATGTACAGGTAGCGTCCCGGGAAACGAGCCGCTATTGAACGTATCACATCGGCTACTGCATTATTCTTCGGGAGTTCCCAAGTCAGGTTCCTTGCCGTCGTCTTATCAGTATAGAACTGCTCAACCCTTGAATGGATGTATGGATGTGTGAAAGTAGAGAGATACAATGGATGCGCTACGCTGAGACAGCTGTTACGATTGTAGTCTTTCTTTACATCCTCAGATAATGACATGAAGGCATTCTCGTTGCCTTGCCAGAACTTGAACTGGTTTTTATAGCTTTCAAATGCACATATCTGTGCTGTCAATGTATTATCGTCTCCACATCTTCCAAGTAACTCGCCAAGTGCTGCGTAGGTTGTTTCCATACGCCTCTTTGCATCATTGTATATTTCACCATCAAATCTATCATAGAGATAACGGCAAAAACTTAAACGATTGACAAGGAAATAGTATGTAGAGCCAGTGCTCAGGAGTAATGGATTGTTGAAGTCCACAAGTCTAAGCAATGAGTATGATTCAGGGTCTGTCAATTTTGCATACTCTACGCTATCCGTAATGGTTATAGTATATTTGCCATCACCTCCTTCACGTTTCTGCAAATCGTCTTCGTGCATCATGGCATAGTCCATGACAGCTCCTGCAAGATTGGCCTGGACAATAGCCAATGCAAGCTGCGTTTCGAGCGGAGTGTAATTGTAACGAAGTATATTCTTATTCAAGTAGTAAAGTACACCATCAAGCTTTTGCATGGCATAAGGTGTGAACTCTGCAAACTTTCCCCTGAAGTCTGAAGCACTACGCGCTCCATTATAATTGTCGTATGATTCCAGCAAGCGGCTTACTTCCTTGCTACTGCCATTGTTATATATACATTCATATCCTCCGCTATTATTCTTACGGACGGTTATATCTATCGTTTCGCCCGGACGAGCAAAGAAAGGAATCTTGTCGAAGCCGTTCTTCGACTCATGTGTATAAAATGCAGAAAGGACTGGTGAGCTATAGCAGAACTTCTTCTCAAACGTTCCGTCTTCATTGATGTTCATAGTCATAGCAGCATCCTTTGCCTGTAGGACATCATAGTTGAAGAACTGCATATAGCTGAAGCCGAATGTATTCTCATCATATCCCTCGATACGTCCCTTCACAGTTATGGTGTCAGTTCTGAGCCAGTCGGCAGGAACAGTGTAAGGATTGGCATCCGACAGTTCCTTCATGGTTGGGACTTTAATTTTCATCTTGCTGTCATGAATACCAAGGAGCTTGAACATATCGTCGCCATCACCCTCGATGAAGTCAAATATCTTCACGTTCTTCGGCATAGGGGCAAAGTGGAGTGTGAAGTCCTTCACTCCAGAGTCAGGGACAGTAATCCATTCGCCGAACTTCATACCCTCGATGGAATGAACAGGATAGCGGTTGCCGTCCTCATCTACAAGTGCAGCCCACTGAGCTATGCAGAAATAGTTGCCCTTATGATAAGTCAGGGAAAACATCACAGTAGTAGCTGTGTCTGTCATCACTACCTCATTAGCCTTCAACTCACCTCCATATACATTGAGGCACAGCAATGCCTCTGGTGATTTGATATGCTTGATAATCTTTGCTTGTGCTGTCATGGCGAGACAAGCAATCATGGTAAAAATTAGTTTCTTCATATTATAAAAAGATAGAAAGTTTGGATTATACTTATATACACACACAGGGCTGCAAATACATTGCAAATATACGGAATTATTTTCGACAAAAGATGTTTTTATTGTTAAAAAAAACTTTATGCCATAAGAAATAAACGGATGGGCAAATAAAAAGCGATGCCGTACCACTACGGGTGATACAACATCGCTGATATTATCCACACATTATTTAATACGCTTGGTGTGCCTTGTCAGTACAGTAATCCTGTCGAGGGAGAGGAGCATACCGTCAGGTGCAGCGTCAAGTACCTTGCGCTGTGATGACTGGAGATAGATTGGATAGTCCCTGCCGAGAGGAAGTATCTTGAGGACGGCACGTCTGTTGGCTATGTCTGAAAGACGGACAAGCATTGGCTTGCCGTTCCAGAAATTGTCCTCAACAAGCTGACCGTCGGCATACACACGGGCTACGTCGCCCTTGTACTCTATCTTCAGGAACTTGTCGGTAGCATTCTCATCAATGATATTCAGAGGAAGTTCAGCTGCACTGGCAAAGTCAGCCTCATCGGGCATAGCTGCCACAGCCTGCTGTCCCATCCTAACGTCACGAAGACGTACATTGGCAGTATTGAGACTTGCCTTTATCGGCATCTTTCTTTCCGTCCAGTATTCTTCCACGATGTCCTTACCATCCTTATAGAGCACACCACCGTGTTTTGCATACATAAGTCTGCCGTCAATCTTGAATGCGGTATATGCTTTGTTACGTGATAGCACGCAGAATCTTTGTCCATCAACAGCGAACGGTTTGTTGAGCTTCGGAGCAAAGTGCTTGCCATTGATACAGAACTCTGGTTTGCGTCCGCTTATCTCTACGAAATAGATGATGTCGGCAGTCTTGCAGAACGGTTCTGCCACTGCCCATTCGACCATTACGTCATTTATCCTAAGGCAACGAGGAGTGACATACGAGTGTCCGCCCTCGTTGAAGATGCGCACATAATCGTTATAGAACTCAAACGAGCCACGGCGTGCATAGTGTTCAGAGAGAGTATCAACACGCATAGTACACAGTTCCCCACCCCAGTCCTGAAGCATCTGGTGGAGCAGTCGGCTCTCGTGGAATGCAATGGCATTAACCTGCCCCATTTCGCCAAGAGGACACTGAAAATCGTATGACATGAGTGGCATATCATTGTAGTTGGTCACAGGCGATGCCTGTGTCTCTGCCATGGTATGCTCCTTGCAATAAGGATTGGTACCGCCATGATACATATAATAACCCGGGAGGTTACTGCCAGAACCAAGTTTGCAGATGGCAAGCGGCTTAATCTCCTTGCCCGACATATTGATACGACGATGATAGGCAGGCATCATTCCTCCACCCAACTCACACGTGAGATAAGGATATGAAAGGTCGGAAGTCTCCATTTTCGTATCCTGATTAGTACCAAGAGCCTCGGTGGCAATGACTCCACTAAGACGCGTGTCCTTCATGATGAATGCCGAACGGTAGTCGCCAGGCATATCCGTCAGTTTCCTGTCCCAGAAGCCGTCAGCATAGTCGCCATAGAGAGGAAGCATCTCGCCAAACACCTCCTTGCCGTTCAGCTTAGGCCAACCAGTACGTGTATAGAAAGGAAGGTCGAAACCAGCCTTCAGGGCTATTTCCTTCAAGGCAGAATAGTAACCCCATGGGCCTCGACACTCATTCTCAATCTGCATACCGATGATTGCACCTCCATCCTTCCACTGCAGCCCCTTGACCTGCGCAAAGATATTATTATAAAGGTTTTCCGTAGCCTTCATAAAACCAGGAGCAGTGGTGCGCAACTTATAATTCTTGGCATCAGCCTGTGCTTTCTGCACAAGCCACACAGGGAATCCACCCTGATACACCTCACCATGGCAGAAAGGACCGACACGAAGTACCACAGGCATGCGTTCCTCGCCACATACCTCGATGAAATGACGAAGGTCATTGTTGCCCGACCAGTTCCATACGCCCTGTTCTGCCTCATGATGATTCCAGAACACGTATGTGGAAAGCACGGTGATACCACCAGCCTTCATCTTGCGTATCTCACGTCGCCAGTCCTTGAGAGGCACACGAGAATAATGCATCTCACCCATCACAGGTATCACGTGCTTACCATTGATGATGAAGCCATCCTTGTCAACCATGATGGATTGTCCATCAGGATTGACAGACGTGCCAAACCTGAATGTGTTCTGAGCCGTTATATTCTGATTGAAGAGTAAGGCCACGAATGCCAGAAGTGATAGTTTCTTATTCATTATTATATAAAGGAATAGTGATGTTGTCTGCAAAGGTAGCAGAATTCTTTTTACGGACAGACACTACGTTAAAAGATTTTTGATGGATTATATAATGTACATAAAAGAAGAAAGATTTTCGACCTGTACGGTTGTAGTTTTGCACAAAGGTGCATATTTAAAAAACAGTCAAGAAACAGAACAAAAACAAGAAAAAACATGTTTTTTTTGATTT
>CAMOVB010000020.1:0-23603 GCA_946626925.1 uncultured Prevotellaceae bacterium | reverse complement strand
CCACGACCTGTGAGACGTGAGTTAACGTAGCAAGGCTCGAACTCAAATACTGGCTGCCATGCTGGCCAACACTTGTTTGCAAATACAGCATAGTTGCAAGCACCCTTGTTGTTCTCGTACCAATCCATGATAGCGAGTTCAAGCTGAGCCATCTTATTGATGATCTCTGGATAAGTGTTGCGTGAACCAAGCTCAGCCTCCATGTCCTTAGCGATAGCAGCAATTTCTGCTGTACGGCTTGCAACCTTCTCAAACTGAACCTTCATGTCAAGCTCAGAGTTCTCCTGTACCTCAACACCGAGGTCGTAGAGTGGCTGGATAGGTGCGTTACAAGCGAGGAAGTCGAATGGACGTGGACCGAATCCGATAACCTTGAGATTCTTCATTCCGATAACAACGCGAGCGATGTGACGGAAGTCTGCGAGTTCCTTAACAGCTTCCTGTGGAGTTACGTTAGGATACTCTGGAATATATACACGAAGGCGACGGAGGCCGACGTTGTAAGAGAAGTTGAGGACACCACAGAGAGCATCACCACGGTCAGAAGCAAGGTTAGCCTTGCCTTCTTCCTTGGCAGCGAGTACCATTGCAGGACCCTGGAACTTCTGAACGAACATAGTTGTAGGACCTTCTGGACCGAAGTTACCGAGGAACATACATACGGCGTTGATGCCGTTAGACTTAGCCCAATCGAGAGCCTTCATTGTATCGTTTTCGTTCTCGATAATAACTGGGCAGTCAAATACCTCTGGGAGAGCAGCCTTGCGAACCTCGTCCATCAAGGCAGCCAAACGAGCCTTAGTAAGAGATGCTGGGAAGCAGTCGCGGCTTACACCAACAATACCAAGCTTTACTACTGGTTGGTTGATCATGTCTGTAAAATTGTTTTGGTTAAAAATAAAATTCGTAACTATAAAATCTGATGATTTTGCGAGTCTGCACATCTGCAACTTACCCACATTTAATCTGTTGCGGCTGTTGCTTCTTGTGGTTGCCCATATCTCACACTCATTACGTATAAAAGACGAAAAGGTGCGTTTGCAAACTCTGTTGGCAAAGGTATGAAAATATTCAATAACAAAGGAGAAAAAATGAAAAAATATTCATGACGAACAGTTAATTTTTGTAAATGTGTTTTTCTGTGACTCTTTTTGTCCGTTTATATTAGCACTTTAGCAATCTTTAAGTGTAAGATAAGTGTTTTCTTAAAATGTAAGAAAAGGGTGACGGTGTAGGTGGGTAAGAATATAAGTTTTGATTATCCTGAAGATGTGAAGTGCTGAATGATATTAGATGAGAAAAAAGGGTTGGCTCCGTAAGGAACCAACCCTTTCTTTATATATGGATAATCGGTTTTTATCCGAGGAATGAGATAAGCACACCTGCTGCTACGGCTGAACCGATAACGCCTGCTACGTTTGATGACATACAGTAGTTGAGGACGTGGTTTTTTGGGTCGTACTCAGTAGAGATGAGGTTACATACACGGCTTGCCATAGGAACGGCAGAGAGTCCTGTTGCACCAATCAGTGGGTTTATCTTCTTCTTTGCAAAGAGGTTCCATATCTTTACCATGCCGATACCTGATGCAATAGAGAGACCGAATGCAAAGAATCCACCTACTACGATACCGATTGTAGTCCAGTTGAGGAATGCATCAACTGTCATTGTTGCACCTACACAGAGTCCGAGGAATACTGTACATGTGTTCATGACAGAGTTAGAGATAGTGTCGAACAAGCGGCTTGTGTCTGAACCAATCTCCTTGAGGAGGTTACCGAACATGAGCATACCGATGAGTCCTACTGCTGATGGCACGAGGAGTGCTACGATTGTAGTAACAGCGATAGGGAAGATAATCTTGATGACCTTCTCGTTCTTGATCTTGTTTGAAGGTGGGAAGAGCTTGTCCTGCTCCTTCATGTTAATCATGAGTTCCTTCTTTGTACAGAGCAACTTAACAACGAGAGGAATGATTACTGGTACAAGTGCCATGTATGAGTAAGCTGCGATGGCGATAGGTGCAAGGAGGTGTGGAGCCAACTTGATAGTAGTATAGATGGCTGTTGGACCATCAGCACCACCAATGATACCAAGTGAAGCTGCCTCCTTGAGGTCGAACTGACCTGAACCTACTGCGCAGAGGAGTACGGCAAAGATACCGAGCTGTGCTGCAGCACCGAAGATGGCAAGCTTGAGGTTACGGAGCATAGGACCGAAGTCTGTGAGTGCACCTACACCCATGAAGATTACTGGTGGGAGGAATCCTGTCTTGATGAGCATGTAGTAAAGGAAGTTCATCAATCCAAGTTCATGAGCGACATCATGAATTGGCATTTCCCACACGTTATAGTCCTTCCCATTGTAGTGGATGAGACCTGTCTCGTCTGCCTGAAGCACACCCATGTCGCCTCCTGGGAAGTTAGCGATGAGTACACCGAATGCGATAGGCACGAGAAGCAGTGGCTCGAAGTGCTTGACAATACCGAGGTACAGGAGTACGAAGGCAAGCAAGTACATTATTATATATGTACCATTAGCAGCGATGATGTCGCTGAACGCTGTCATCTGGTACAAGTTGTTTAAAATTTCTTCCATAAATTTTAAAAGTTAAAAATTAACAATTAAAAGTTAAAAGTTGAGTTAGAAGTTTTTAAGTTGTTCAGTTATAAGTCTGTTCCGTGCTCTTTCCTGTTTACTTGTGACGTACGAATAATAGATGAGAGAATTGCTATCAATTCATCCACATCTGCCTTCAATGATACATACATTTTTTCGTCAATGAATTCGTTGTCATGCAAAAGTCTTATCCAATATCTACTTTCACTGGCTTCTTTAAGAGCTATCTGGTGCTTGTTTATAAAGTCTGCTTGGCTTTGTGCATATACAGCCTTTGCAACATTGGCACCAATGGATGTGCCCGAGCGAAACAGTTGTTTGGATATGATTCGCTCTTGCTTTTTACTACTTAGGAACTTCTCCAATTTTATTATTCTATTGGCGAATAAGTAGGATTTTGCTGAGATTATGCTTTCTGCCATATAGAACTTAAAGCTAAAGCACTTTAGAACTAAACTTATAATTTTTAACTCTTAACTTTTAACTTGAAGCTTGCGTTAAGCAAGCTTCATGATTGGGTCGTCCTCTTCAACTGAGTCGCCTGAGCTGACGAGGATGGCTGTGATTGTACCTGCCTTGTCTGCACGGATGGCATTGAATGTCTTCATTGCCTCGATGTAGCCGAGGGTGTCACCTGCCTGTACAGCGTCGCCAACCTTCTTTGGTGTCTCTGAGTTGTCCTTCACGAGGTAGAACTTACCCTCAAGTGGTGCGAGGATGTCCTCACCTTCACCTGCAGGAGCTGCTGCTGGTGCTGCACCTGCTGCTGCAGCTGGTGCTGGAGCATCGCCGTAAGCAATCTCTACCTTATAGTTTACACCATTTACATTGACAGTAACTGACTTAGGACCTTCTGCGCCACCTGCTGGTGCGTTAGCCTCTGCCTTACGCTTTGCAAGGTCAGCTTCGAAGTCTGCCTTAGCCTTACCTGACTTGTAAGCCTCGTACTGTCCTGGGTGCATTGAGTATTCGAAGAGTTCCTCGTCGTCCTCGCCGAGTTCCCATCCCTTCTCAATCATCTTCTTCTTGTACTCCTCAAGGTCATCAGGGAAGTAAGACTGTGGATCGTTTGTCTCGAATACCTTGCCTTCCTTCTTTGCAAGTTCAACGATTTCTGGTGCTACAGGACCAGGGAGCTGACCTGCCTTGCCGAGAATCATGTCCCAGATAGTGTCGGCAATCATTGACCAACGCTCCTTGCCCTTCTCCATCTGGATGACGTTCATGAGGGCGAGGTTCTTGACATACTGAGAGAATGGAGTTACGAGACATGGGTAACCAACCTTTGGCCATACGTAAGCAACCTCATCGAAGAGCTTGATGAGAAGCTCGTCAGTAGTAAGCTCTGGCTGGTTGTTCTTTACCTTCCACTTGTTGAGTGACTTGAGGTTGTCCTCAAGGTCAGTCATGAGTGAACCCATCATACCGCCTGGGAGTCCTGGCTTAACGAGAAGTGAGTTGTTGATATGGTTGAGCTTTGGAATGTAGTAGCCGAGGAAGTCATCGCACATCTCCTGAATCTGAGTACGTACCTCCATGTAAGCTGCCATGTTGATTTCCTTTACCTTGAAACCTGCATCCTTCAACATCTCCTGTACAGCGATGATGTCAGCGTGTCCTGTACCCCAAGAGAGTGGAGACATACCTGTATCTACATAGTCACATCCTGCGTTACATACTTCGAGGATTGAAGCCATGTTGAAGCCAGGGCCTGCGTGTGAGTGATACTGGATTACGATATCTTCCTTGTAAGCCTTGATACCCTCGACAATCTTGCCAAGTGATACTGGACGGCCGATACCTGCCATATCCTTGAGACAGATTTCGTCTGCACCTGCATCGATGAATGTCTTAGCAAGGTTTACATAGTATTCAACTGTGTGGATAGGAGAGTGAGTGATACAGAGTGAAGCCTGAGCAATCATGCCTGCTTCCTTTGCATACTGGATTGATGGTATTACGTTGCGTGGGTCGTTGAGACCACAGAATATACGAGTGATGTCTGTGCCCTGAGCCTTCTTTACCTTGTAGAAGAGTTTACGGAGGTCCTTAGGACATGGGCTCATGCGGAGACCGTTGAGTGCACGGTCGAGCATGTGTGTCTGTATGCCTGCCTCATGGAATGGTTTAGTCCATGCACGTACAGACTTGTTTGGGTTCTCGCCGTAGAGAAGGTTTACCTGCTCGAAACCTCCACCGTTAGTCTCTACACGGTCGAAACAACCCATCTTGATGATTGCTGGTGCTACTTTCACGAGTTGGTCAACACGTGGCTGATACTTTCCGGCACTCTGCCACATATCACGGAAGACCAATGAGAATTTTACTTCTTTTGCCATTTTCTATTCTGATGTTTTTTTGATTGTTCTACTTATAACTTAGTGATTTTTGTTGCGTGTCCCTTGCCGCCTGTAATCTGTGCGATGGTAGCATCGATTACAGCCTTGACTGTAGCATCTACCTGTTGCACGGCATTAGCTGCAGGTGCCATTTTCTTAGCAACAACCTCTTCTGGTGCGAACTTATTGACAAGTTTGATAAGTACAGTACCCAGAAAAATCACAATTAGCAGGATACAGAATACTGTAACCATACCAATAGCCATAAGCTGAAGAGCTTCGTTGATTAATGGATTCATTGTCTGATGTTTTATTAGTTGATTTTATCTTTTTATCTTAAATGACGTTATTGAGTGATGATTAAGAAATCACTGAAACGACTGCAAATATAGTGTTTTTTCGGAAAACATTAAGTTTTTGCTGTCTATATTTATTCATTTTGAATTATTTTTTTGTAACTATATGGATATTTAGTCCTTTAGATGCGTCTGTATTGTCTATTTGACAAAAAAAGCCTCTGTCGTTGGCAATAATGTCAAAGACAGAGGTGAGTGTAAAATGTAATTTACCAATATCTTTTTGAATTAATGAATCATGTATTTGTCAGGACACAATATATGTGAAAAATTCTTCGGCAACCCTTCGTGAACCCTTCGTGTCGGCTTCGTAAGCTCTACGTACTTTTGACAGAATTTATGAAGTATTGCTTCCAAATATGATACAAATATACAGGTATTATCTCTATTCAGTAAGTTCTAATCGTGTATTTTTATGTGATTTTTCAATAAATTTATGATTGTATAGAAATCGTTACGAAGGAGTGTAATGTCGGGATTACAAAATAAGCGGAGACTGATGTCCCCGCTTATGATGCTATTTATTGTCTTAACTTGTTTGTTCTTACTTTGTGATAGGCTTGTACTTTGGTACAAGGGTCTTCATGAGTGCCCATGCAATAAGGTATGCTACGGCACAGTAGCAGAAGACAATCATGTAGCCTGCTGGCTTTCCTTCCACTCCGAAGAAAGTGAATGCACTGCCTTGCTGCTCAGCGTATGTGAAGAGTGAACCAGAACCGAGGTTGATGGCAAATGAGCAGAGACCTCCGAACATTGTTCCGATGCCTGTGATTGATGCAATGGCACTCTTAGGGAACATGTCGCCAATGGTAGAGTAGAGGTTGGCACTCCATGCCTGGTGTCCAGCTCCAGCAAGTCCGATGATGATACAAGGGAACCATACTGATGTTGCAGCGAGTGGCTGAGCGAACATGGCGAAGATAGGGAAGAATGCGAAGATGAGCATTGCGAGCATACGACCTGAATATGGCTGCATTCCCTTCTTCTCTACGAAATACTTAGGAAGATAACCGCCTCCGATAGAAACGATTGTGACAATTGCATAAAGAACAAAGATGAGTATCTGTCCCATCGTGTCAGATGATTTATAGCCCAGTTCAGAGAAGTAGGCTGGTGCCCAGAAGAGGAAGAACCACCATACTCCGTCAGTGAGAAGCTTGCCAACGATGAATGCCCATGTCTGACGATATGTGAAGCACTGGAGGAATGAAATCTGAAGATTGTCATTTGCCTGCTCCTGCTTTGGAGTTTCTGCTTTCTCTTCTTCTGCAGGAGCGTTGTTGTCCTGCTGAATATATTCGAGTTCTTCCTTAGATACGTATTTGCTCTCTGATGGCTTGTTGTAAAGTACAGCCCATAGAATTGCCCATACGAAACCCACGGCACCGATGATGATGAATGCCATTTCCCATCCCATTGCCTTAGCAAGTACTGGGATAGTGAGTGGTGCAGCAAGTGCACCTACTGATGCTCCAGCATTGAAGATTGATGTGGCAAGTGCACGGTCTTTCTTTGGGAAGTATTCTGCTGTTACCTTAATGGCAGCGGGGAAATTGCCAGCCTCACCAGTTGCAAGAATCATACGGCATGAGAGGAAGAGCCATACAGAGATGGTTGAGATAGAAAGTGCAAGCTTTGAACCTGCTTCTACGGCACGAAGTTCCTCGATGGAACCTATGCTTTCGATATTCATTGTGAGCCATCCGCATCCTGCATGGAGACATGCGCCGAGACTCCAGATGACGATTGCCCAGATGTAGCCTTTCTTCGTTCCCATCACGTCTATGAACTTACCAGCCAAAAGTGAAATGGCAGCATAGAAGATGGAGAATGCAGCTGTGATAACTCCATAGTCAGCATCTGTCCAATGGAAATCAACAGCGATAAAGTCTTTCCAAGTGAGTGAAAGAACCTGACGGTCCATGTAGTTTACTGTTGTTGCGAGGAACAACATTGCACAAATTATCCAGCGGTAATTTGTCATTTGTTTTGATTGGTTCATGTTAGTTTGTTGGTATGTATTTGGTTTATTATGCTGCAAAGTTACAAAAAAAAGTTTTTTTTTCAAGTGTTACGGTGTTTTTATTTTCGTGTTTCCTCTATTTCTATGCCTGCGCCTTTGCAATCTGCGCCCATTGGTGGATTTTCCTTGATGATGCGTAGCTTTATTTTTGTAACAGTAGAAAAAGAACGGAATAGGGTAGCGATGATACGTCCTCCCGCGTGCTCGAGTAGTTTGGATGGTGTTGCCATCTCCTTTTTTATCACATCAAACACGTCGGCATAGCTTACCGTACCTTCAAGTTCATCTGTTGCCATTGCTTGTGAGAAGTCTGTCTCCAGTTCTGCGCTTACAGTGAAATAAGCACCTATCTTGTTTTCCTGTGGCATTACACCGTGGAAAGCATATATGCGAACGCTGTCAAGTATTATCTTCATTTGAGTTTTTGAGTTTTTAAGTTTTTGAGTTTTTAAGTTTTTGAGTTTTTAGGTTTTTTAGTTCTCGCTGGTGTGAGTTTTTTGTTTTTTTGAGTTTTTAAGTTTATGCGTGAAAACGTTTCTGAGTCATTTGGCTCGTGATTTTTTATATGTTCCAAGCATGTGTCCTTTCCGTGAAAACAAAAAAACTTAAAAACTCACAAACTTAAAAACTCAAAAACTTACGAACTTACAAAAACCTAAGAATCCGCTGTCCTTAACGGGAGTCAGCGGATTCTTCATTATTTTTGAATTGGATATATTCTAAAAAACTTTCTTATTTACTGAGTATGTCCTCGATAGTGCTGATGTCCACGCGAATCTTTTCATCTACGTCCAACAAGTTCTTGACTTGATTGATTGCATGAATTACTGTTGCGTGATTTCTGTTGCCGAGGTTCAAACCTATCTGTACGTTAGAGAGGTTTGTGTGTTCGCTTGCGATGTACATAGCCACCTGACGAACGAGTGCAATCTTCTGCTTACGGTTACGTGAGCAGAGATCCTCCGGAGTCACGTTATAGTGGTTGCATACAGTTTCCATAATCTTGTCAAGTGTTATCTCCTGCTTTTCCTTTACTTCTACAAAGCGAGGCATAACCTTGTTCACAAGCTTCATATTGACTTCACATTTATATACGATAGAGAATGCGAGGAGCGAATTGATTATTCCCTCAAGGTCTCGTACACTCTCGTCCACGTTTTCTGTGATGTAATTGATGACATCTTCTGGAATGCTCAGTCCTTCCTTCTTGACCTTTGCACTAAGGATAGAGAATCGCAGACTCTTTGTAGGCTTTTCTATCTCTGCCTGAAGTCCCCATTTGAAACGTGTGAGGAGACGGTCTTCAAGTCCTTCGATTGCTACAGGTGGACGGTCGGCAGCAAGAATAATCTGCTTGTTGTTCATCTGGAGGTGGTTGAAGATGTGGAAGAAGGCATTCTGTGTTCCTTTCTTTCCAGAGAGTTCCTGAATGTCGTCAAGAATAAGGACGTCGATAGTCTGGTAGAAACCGATGAAATCGTTTATCTTATTGTTACGTGTCGCATCCATGTACTGTACGGTAAAGAGATGTGCACTAAGATACAACACCCGTAGCTGTGGATGGAGTTCCTTTGTGTGGAGACCTATTGCATTTATAAGGTGTGTCTTACCACAACCCGAAGGACCGAACACGAAGAACGGATTGAATGTCTGAGCTGGGTTCTTTGCAATAGCTTCTCCTACAGAACGGGCAAGTCGGTTGCTTTCTCCTTCTATATAGTTATCGAAGTTATATTCTTTCTTGAGTTGTGAATCGAGATCCTGCACAGCAGGCGCCATCATCTCGTCTGGAGTCTCGTTTGCTGGCCTTTCCGCTCTCCCATTGATTGCTGGGGCAGGAGGTGTCTCATGCTCGATAAGTCCTGTGTGCGAAGTCTTGTCAATAAGTATTCGGTAGTAGAGCTGAATATGCTCATTGCCGAAGTACTTCTTGAAACTCTTTCGCATCAGTCCTTGGAACTGTTTTTCCAACATCTCACGAATGAATGCAGAAGGCACGTCGAGTATAAGAGTACCATCCTTATACGATTCAAGCTTCGTATAAGCGAAAGTGCAATTATACTGGTCGGGAGTTACGTTCTCCTTGTAAAAGTTGAGACATTGCTCCCAAATTTTTTGTGGGTCCTGTTCCATTATGTTTTGTTGGTTAAAAAGTATATTTCATTAAATTCGTTTACGAGTGCAAAGTTCCGAAAAATAATTTTAATCTCCAAATATTTTTCTTCTCGTTTTTTTTATATCGAAGCATTACAATTCTTGATTTCAGCCTTTTGCAAAAAAGAACTTTTTTGGATATTTGTATTATTGCAACAAAATTGTTCTTTATGAAAAAGAGAATGTTATCATTGTGCTTGCTTACCAACTACAAAAATTGTTCTGTGATAATTTTCTCCTCTATCTATTTGTATTATATCAAATTTACAATGTCCACAAAGAACTTTTTGAAATAAATACTATTTATACAAAATTTAATTATTTGCATATCCAAAAAAGAAACTGTTTGTACACTGTTTTGACATCTTTTATTATGCAAAATGATATATAAGTAGGTGTGCATAATTATTTATACAATCCTTGCACCGCCTACTGCGCATCTTCACCGCCTAAAAACAATCGAGTAGGAGTCACTACACTCATTTATTTTATGCGCTGAACCTACATCATTAATCAATACAATCATTATAAAAATAATTTTGCACACCTACTTATAATAAAAGGCAGATTCTGAAACTTATGTTTAGACTCTGCCTTTTGTATGTTGCCAGTTCTGTTAGGAACGGAATTATAATGATAGTTATATTTTAAATTGGTATGTTGAGTAAGCAACCTATAATTATGTGGTTAAAATGTACCAAGTTTTTTCGTCACTTACTTCCTTCCGAAGAGAGAGAAGTGGACGTATCTCTTTGGGTTCGCGCGCAGGTCTTCGAGAAGACGTGATGCGTTCATTGCTGTTGAGTCAAGGTGGAGTGCAAAATTGTTGTCGTTCAACAACATTCCGAGGGATGAGTTCTTGTCGCTGAGCGAAGTGTTAAGCTTTGCTGTTATACTCTGGACATTGTTTAATGATCCCTGTGCGCTGTTGGCAATGCCTACAATATCAACTTGATTGAGCTTGTTTGTCGTTCCCTCAAGATTTGTGCAAATAGTGTTTGCCTTAGTCATGAGACGTGGTACATCTTTGCCGAGGAGACTGTTCATGTTGTCAGTCGTGGTCTTAAGATTGTTGGTAACATACTCAAGATTGTGAAGTGACTGTGCAAGTGCAGGGTCGTTAGCAAGATGGTTTACGCCTGTAAGGATGGAGTCAAGTTTTGGTATCAAGGTCTGAATCTGCGGAATTAATCCTGCTGCTGTCTCCATAAGGTCTATGGTAGGTTCTGCGGTGAGTATGTCGCCACTCTTGAGGTAACTTCCGCTATTGTTTGCAAGTACGAGGTTCATCTTTGGTGAACCAAGCATTTCCTTTGATATGTTTACAGTTGTACCTACAGGAATATTAATTTCCTTATCAATATTAATCTGTACGAGTATATTCTGCTTTTCTGGGACAAATGATACAGTCTTGACGATTCCGACCTTAACACCATTGGCGAGAACCTCGTCACCAGGTGTGATGCCACTGGCAGTCTTCATTTCAACAAAGTAGTATTCGTCATTGCTGAATATCTGTAATCCTTTGAGGAATATGATTCCTGAATAGATGATGATGATTGCCACGATGGCTGTTAATCCAATCTTAACTTCTTTTGTTAAAAAAATCATGTCGTTTTGTTTCTTTATTTCTTTTTACCTTGTTTCCATTCTTCTATTGCTGGGATGACATCAACCTGCTGACCGTTCTTGAATGCAACGATGAAGCTGTTTGGAAAGTCCGCCTTTATATCGTTCTTTGTCTTGCGGACTTGTTCGTAGTCGGTTGATGCCCCATAGAAATACTTGAACTTGTTGCCGTCCTTATACTTCTCTATCTTGTAGCCTTTGAACTGTTTGTCTGTCTCCTTCAAGTCTGTTGAGCCTGATGATATTTGAATCTTGAAGACTGTGCAGTTTGCATCTGTTGTGACTGTGCTTGCCTGTGCAGTTGTCTTGGCTGGTGTGCTTGTTGTCTTTACTGTTGTAAGAGTGGTGGCCTGCTTAGCTGGGGTTACCGTCTGCTTAGCTGCTTTGACAGAAGTTGGAGTTGTTGTCTCTTCAGTCTCAATTGTTACCTCATCGGACTTTTGGCTACTCTTGCTGTCTGTTGTTCCTACAGGTACGAGTGATGAATTAACGCCTGTTATCTTTGCCTTGTACTTGATGATGGCGTTGTAGATGGAACGTGCCATGATGTTGCGTCCTTCGCTTGACATAAGGAACTGCTCTTCTTCCTCCGTTGATAGGAAGCCTACTTCAAGAAGCACACTCGGCATATATGAGAGGCGGAGTACGGCAAAGTTACCTTGCTGGACACCGAGGTCTTTTCTTCCTGCTCCGTTTACCATCTCGCCTTGTACAATCTTGGCGAAATTGACACTCTCTTCCATGTTGCGCTGTTGCATGAGTTCACGCATAATCTCTATCTCGGCAGAGAGACCGTTGTAGGCATCATAGTATTTTCCACTCTCAAGTGCGATAACACTGTTTTCCCTCTTTTCCACTTCGAGGTTCTTGCTTGCACCTCGTAGGGCGAGTGTATATGTCTGTACGCCCTTGGGCTTGTGGACAGAACTACGTGGAACGGCGTTCACGTGTACTGAGATGAATAGGTCGGCCTTTGCCTTGTTGGCAATCTCTGCTCTACGACCGAGTTCATGGAATATATCTGTTTCGCGTGTGCAGACAACCTTTACATCTGAGCAGTTAGCCTTGAGGAGTCGCTTGACCTCCTTTACTATTGCAAGGGCAATGTCTTTTTCCCTGTTGTTTCTGTTTGAACCGACACAACCAGGATCCTTGCCACCGTGTCCAGCGTCGAGACAGATGGTATATTTCTTGTTTCCTGTTATGTTGCTACCCATACCTACTGCCACCAATGTTGTTGGTGTCAAAAGTAACAGCGTCAAAAGGATGTAAATCTTATGTCTAAGCGATTGCATGATAATTGCTGAATTTACTATTCGGATGCAAAGGTACGAAAAAACAAAGAAAAGAATGCCAAACAGGCATTCTTTTCATACTATTGGGATAATTTTGTCGCTGATTTAATATAATTTTCTATCTTAACTAAACTTTTAATAGTTAAAATAGGTAACTACCTGTGGAAATTACAAATGAATTTTCACTCCACCCATGACCCAGAGACCTGGTTGCTCTACATTGGCTATGTCAAAGTATTTACGATTGAGTACGTTGTTAAGACTGACGTAGATGTCATACTTTGGCTCTGCCCAGTTGATGCGCATGTCAAGGTTCGTGAATGTTCCATACTTCTGTTCAGTCTCTGTTATGGCATTGAAAAACTCTCCATTCCTGCTCTTGAGCGTGAAGTCCCACTGTGCTGTGAGATGGCTTACAATACGATGGTTGAGTGAAGTAACGAATTTGTGGCGAAGGAACTGAAGCTGTGATACATACAGTTCAGCCTGTTCCTCGTTTACCCTATACTTGTAGTTGTAGCAGTAGCTGAATGTGATGTTCTGGATGAAACTCTTTGCACCATACTCATTAGCGAAGTTGAGACGTACCAACGCTTCTGCTCCAATATCGTCAATGTCGGAGTTTGCTGTGGTGTGGATATTCTCGCCTTTCACTTTCACCCAGTCAATCATGTCTGTGCCTTTACGGTAGAAGCCTTTCAACTGTGCACTTATGAGCCTATTGCCGTAGTTAATACCTACGGAATAATCTGTGCTCTTCTCAGGCTTGAGGTTTGCATAGCCTTTAAGGCCAGGGCCATCGTAGTATAGGTCTGTGAATGTAGGTGTACGGAGACTCTGATTGAAAGAACCATAGACTCTTAAGCCTTCTGCTATTTCCCATGATACATCTATACCTGGGTATAGTCTCATTCCTCCATCCACGGAGGTGTTCTTGTTGGCAAGTACACCAAGTGAGATACTTAGGTTGTCAAGAAGTATGTCATGTTCAAGGTATAAACCATAGTTACTTCTTGAATCCTTGTATTTGTAGTATTCATCATGATTGGGTACTTTATATGACTTGCCATCCTGTATTTCCTTACCAAGGCGTGTACTTAGTATATTCTCGCTCCTGTACTCAAATCCAATGGCGGTCTTGCCAAGCGCCCATGTGGTGTGGGCGTTGATGTTTGCACCATATACGTTGGTCTGGTGGAAGTTCTGATAAGCTTCAGGATTACTGCGTGTCCACACGTAGTGGTCAAGCGAACGATTCCAATATACCTGTGGCAGGATGTGTACCTTACCCTTATACTCTGCTTGTATGGAGGTAATGATACGACGGTTCTCCTCGTACTGGGTCTTTGAACCAGTACCATAGAAGGTGTTGGCGCCATAGTTCATGGTGCTGAATCCTGCTTGAGCCTTTACGTCAAGTAGGGTAGAACTAAATGCTCCTTGCCAATAGATATTTGATTTGATGAAATCGTTGTTACAGTTTCCGTCACTTTCTGTATGCCCTGCGGAAATCCTGTTATTGAAATTATTGCTAATGATAGTACCATTAGCGTTGCCTCCCCATGTACCGTAAGAACCTGCCGCAAGGTGGGCATTCGCGGAATTTTTCTTCTCTGCACGCGTAACAATGTTGATGGCTCCACAGAAGGCACTCGAACCATATACTCGGCTCGCACCGCCTTCGAGAATCTCTATTCTCTCTATATCATCAACATTGACTGGGAGATCTACTGTTAGATGTCCTGTGTGTGGATTTGTGATGTTCACTCCGTTGAGCAACACCGTTAACTGGTCGCTATTACCGCCGTTGACGCCAATGTCCGTCTGAATTCCGAAACCGCCTCTTTGGCGTACATCCACGCCTGCAGATAATTTGAGTAGATCATTGACTGACTGGGCAGAACTTGCCTCAATGTCTTTTCGGTTAATCACTTGCACAAGGCGCACAGCCTTGTCTGCAGGTATAGGTGCGCGTGAAGCGACTACCTCAGTACCTTCAAGCATTATGAGCGAATCGATATCTGTCTCCGCCATCTCCTCGATACTCTTGTCTGTTGCGTTGTGGCTCTCAGCGTTTATAGCCATCTTTGCTGCAGCTGTGTCTGGAGTTGCAAAGAGTAGGGTAGATACACTAAGTATTCCGATGCTCATTTCCTTGCCGAGACTGCGGAATATTGCGTCGTGCTTACGTGTAAACTGACGCCAGCAGATACGCTCTGCCTTGAATCTCATTTGTTTTTTAAGCATTTTTACTTTTGTTTTACTTCGTTAGTAATAAAACGACAAAAACTATCCCATAGTTTTCAAGGGTGCAAAGGTAATGTTTTTTTGTTTTGCTTGTTGGAATGGCCTGCTTTTTTTACAAAAAAACAGGGAGCAACTCGTGCTCCCTGCTTACCATTTTTGCGAATCACTTCGATATATGGCATAGGCGAAATATTTTTTTATTTCTTTACCATAATCTTGATGACTGAACCGTCAGACATCTTGACGATGTTGATACCTGCCTGTGGTGCAGATATGCGCTTACCAGATACCGTGTAGAATGCTACTGGTGTTGCATCTGTTGCGCTTACCTCTACGTCGTCAATATCTGTAACAGAATCTACCCTGTTACCACTACCATAGTAATAGAGATTCCACTTGCCGACAACAGTATAATCGTTTGTACCTATTGTCTCGTCAAGCTTCAATCCGATTGTAGCCTTACCTGTATTGTCAACATAGAATACAAGCTCGTTGAGGTAGAGACCTGCATCGAAGCACTTGACTGATGCACCTGTGCCATCAGGAACGGTAATGCCGTTGATAACCCTTGTGCTGATGTCAGCAGGAAGAGTAACACCCTGAGCACCCTCAGAAAGGTTTATTACAGCCTTCTCGAAAGTGTTATCAGAAGCAACAGCATAAAGTTTCATGAGGTGAGTATCCTTTCCTGCATTGATATTTGCCTCTTCTTCCTCGTAGCTACCAGCACGATAGTATGTGTGGACAGTAACACGGTAAGTTCCTTCTGTAAGTCCGGAAAGCTCTTGATTGAGGTCGAATGTACCCTTGTTAAATGAGCAAGAATAAGACTTGTAACCATTGAGAGCACCAGACACGTTCCATCCGTCAATACGCTTCTCATCCTTGTTACCATTAGCAGGGTCGAAGTTGTTGTTGACGATGACTGAAGAGTAATCCTGCATTGTTACAGATGGGTCACCCATGTAGAGAAGACTCCACTTACCAACAACAGTATAGTCATTTGTACCGATTGTCTCGTCAAGCTTCAGGCCGATTGTAACGATACCGTCTTCGCCAACGATAAACTCAAGCTCGTTGAGGTAGAGACCTGCATCATAGCACTTGACTGATGCACCTGTGCCATCAGGTACGGTGATACCGTTGACAACCTTTGTGCTGATGTCAGCAGGAAGAGTAACGCCCTGAGCACCCTCTGAGAGGTTCATGATGTTTCCTTCAAAGTCCTTATCTGCTGTGTTTGCAAATATCTTCATGAGGTGAGTATCCTTACCAGCCTTGATGTTTGCCTCTTCTTCTTCATAGCTACCTGCACGATAGTAAGTGTGTACTGTTACCTTATACTTACCCTTTGGAAGACCTTCGAGCTTCTGTGAGAGTTTGAAGGTTCCCTTGTTGAATGAGCAAGAGTAAGACTTGTAGCCATTGAGAGCACCTTCTACTTCCCAACCATCGATGCGCTTCTCGTCCTTGTTACCCTTCTCTGGGTCAAAATTGTTATTGACGATCGCAGAAGAATAGTCGGCAGGATTATCTTCTGTTGCCTGCTGTCCACCCATCTTGAGAGATACTGTGATGGCCTTGAGCTCAGAGATAGCGTTCTCAGCAGTCTCATTATTGTAAGACTTAGCCTCGTATGCTGCAAGTGCAGCATTATAGAGTTCTGTAGCTGCTTCAGTAGTAACTTTGTCTGCGTTACTGTTATCTATTGCGTCCTTGAGTCCGTTGATTGCAACTACAAGACTCTTGTAAAGGTCAACGCTCTTGTTTGCAGCATCAAGTGCAGCCTTGAGTTCAACGAGTGCATTGTAACCAAGGTCACCAGAGATGCCTGATGCAGAATTGATAGCAACCTGAAGATTGTTAACTTCTTCCTTTCCAAGGTCGCCAACGGCTACTGTATTGGCAATATCTTCGAGAGACGTGAGGAGTGAAGCACAAGCTTCAGCATTCTTTGCACGATAGGTGAGCTTGACGCCACCAGCCCAGAGAACACCTTGTTCACCAGTACGGAGACGGTTAGCAATACCAAGGCGCAATGTGTTGTCCGTCACAAGACCGTATGCTGTTACTGTATAGAGTCCGTCCTTGAAGGCATCAGAAGCTTCGTCGGCAGATGTAACAGGATGATCCTCTGTTGGTACACCAATCTTAGTGTCAAAGTCATTGATATAAGCGTATGTCTGACGGATAGCCTCATCATTGTCTGGCTTATATACTGCCTGAAGAGTCATCTCATAGATACCATTCTGGAGGTCCTTGAGTGTCTGGTTAACGTCACACACACGTCCCCATGCCTGGAACAACTTGAAGTCATCCTTACCCAATGGCCACTCGATACCAGCAGCGGAGTTCCAACCACCCATTTCCTTGAAATCAGGGTTGACGAGGAGCTGTGTACAATCGTCACCGTCCTTCATACTTCCTGCCATTGCAGCAGAGTATAGAGTACTGAGATATTCATATTCGCTTGCTATCTGCTCAGGTGTGAGAAGTCCGTTAGCGATGATGTACATGGCACCACCATTGCCGTTGAACTTGCCTGTTACAGGTCCCTCCTCATCTTCGAGATAAGAGGCGAGAAGTTCGATGTCGTCTCCATCTGCCACGACAGTATTCAACCATTCTATTGCATCGTTAAACTTATTGAGGTATGGAGCGTATGTCTCTATGCTCTTCTCCATATCCTGACGTGCAAGAATAAGGTTGTTGAATGCCGTCGCATATTCCTCGCCAGTAGTATTTCTTACTGCCTCGAATGCCTTCTTTGCCTCATCATACCTATTATATATAGACATCTCAAATGCAGAGGTGTAGTTTTCGAGGTCAGACATATAGTCTTCCTCTGTTGCGTCAAGCACTTCGTTGACAGCAGCATAAGCTTCTGCGCTATTGCCACGATAATAAAGGTGTACATTATCAAGACCGACCCAGTTGGTAGCGTTGTTTGCCACATCAAGACCAATCTCAAGAGTACCACCATTTATTACTGTCAAGCAATCATAATCTTCGTCTATATCTATCTTTGTTCCAGTCACCTCCGTGCTGGCATTGCCTGCATAAAGGTTCGCGCCCTTACCTGATGCAGTATATGCCAAAGCATTAAGCTGGTACACACCAGGAAGAAGGTTGTTGACCGTTGCACTAATCTTACCTGCAGAGAACACACCACCACTCCAGTTCTCATAGTGGTTGCCAGTCACGTTGAAGTCCTTGGCATTATTTCCGTTTGTTGCACCCTTGTTGACTGCGCCTGTTGTTGATGTCCATCCTGTGTCCTTGCCATCAGTGAAGTCTGTGGCAATACCAAAGATTGGGAGCACATCTACAGGTTCTTCAAGGGTTGCAACGCTCAGTTTAGCTTGACCGATTGCAATGCGTATTGCCTCTGTTGCGGCTTTAAGCTCGTCAACTGTGCTTGACTCATTGGCATAGCGAGCCTCAGCATCGCTGATAGCCTTTGCATCCGTACCTGTCGTTGCCTTAGCTTCCTTGATAGCCTTGTCAAGTTCAACGGAAGCGAGATATGCCTCATTCTTAGGAATGAAAGCCTCGTAGTCAGCAGATGTGACAAGTATCCATGTGAGTTTACACTCTGCCTCAGGATAGTTGTTAGTGTCCGTAAGGTCACATATATATAAACGTGTGTCATCCTCGTTCTTGCCGAGTCCTATGAACGCATCCTCATAATCGGTGAGTGTGAACGTGTTATTGGCGTCAGACAAGCATATTCTGAACTTATTGTCACCAAGCGACTTGAATGTGTATTGGTTGTTTTTCTTGCCATCCTTGGTGTTGTCCACCCAGATGTTTCTATCATCTTCTATGAACATATATCCCCACTGGTCTTTCATGCCACCCTGAAGGACATAGTTCGTAATGTAGTAAGAAGCAGCTTGGGCTCCTGCCTCAAGTTTAACCTTGTGACCCAATGTCGGGCTTACGCTGGCACGCGTACCCCACTCGTTGGCTCCCACAAGGAAACCACGTGCCTCTACATTGAATAGGTAAAATTCCTGCCCCTCAGCAATAGGCTGAGCCTGAGGAACTGCTGGCTGTTTCCACTCTGCATACGAAGACATGCACAGAACGGCAGCTGCTGCGGATAGTAATAATTTCTTCATAGTTTTTGTTAAGTTTTTAGTATATTAGTATAGTTCAATTAAATCTAATCCAGTTAGTATGATTTCGACTGCAAACATACGAAGTTTTTTGTTTTGTGCAAAATCTTTTTGCATTTATTTTTGCTTAGTTTCGTATTGTTCTACAAATGTATGTTTTTGTTCTACTAATTGTTTTGGAAGCCCCAATTTTACAAAATGTTTCTTTGTCTCTCTGAATCGCTTACATTTTGTTCGTCTTTATTCCTTCGCCAATCCTTCGCTAATGGTTCGTCAATCCTCCCTAAATGTTTCGTGTAATTTCGTGTGTCAAAAAGAAAGCAATTTCTTTGTTTTTTTTCTTGAAGACAATTGCGTTATTTCTTCATATTTTGTCCTAAAGTTCATAGTCAGTACTTAGTCTCATATAGGTCAATACTTAGTCAGTACTTTTTTCGTTGTTTTTCTCTCTGTTTCTTCCTTTCTCTAATGGAAAATGAGTACCTTTGTGCCATATTTTATAAGACAATAATTTGTAAACTTGATTATGAGAATAATTAAATCCTATCTTTGTGTATTTTTTGTTTTTGTCTCTACTCTTGGTGCCAATGCTCAGGCGGAAAGGGAATGGTCGCTTGAGGCTGGTTTTGGCGCAGGCAATATGCTTGAAAATAAATATGATGATGGTAGGAACTATGTAAATGATAATGAGGTTAGAAACTTCTACGTCTCTGGTGATTACTACGTTACTTCCCGCTTCGCTCTTTTGAGTGGATTGACATTTGAGCAACAAGGTTTGTTTACCCAATTCTCTGACGGTATTGGCTTGAAGACCGTGAATATGTTTGGTGCTCACGGAGGTGTGAAGTATTATTTCTTTCCGCATAAGTGGATATTTCAGCCTTATGTGGGTGCGATGCTTTATACCAATGTGCTTAATCTCGGAAATAGGACGGGCACTTGTAATATGGCTATTGAAGATGGATATTATGACGAAATGGTTAGGGTTGGCAAGATGACATACGATGTCTCTTGCCCTGCTTTTAGTGTGTCGCCTCATATCGGTATGGATGTTCATCTTTTCAGTAGTGTGTCCTTATGCTTTAGGTATGACTATCGCTTTGGCTTATGGGGACATACAAAGTCAACGCTTATCCTTATGGATGGTAATAAATATGGCATAGACGAGCGTAATGAACGCAACTGCTTCTCACTTGGCTTGAAGGTTGATTTCCCTGTCAAACCGGTATCTGAAAGTGCAAGGAATAACTTGCTGTTTATCCTTGAAAGCATTATTTCATCAAAAGCCGAACGTTAATTGTGCTTGTATTTGAAAAAATGAGTACCTTTGCACGAGAAAAGAAAAAAGAATTATGCAGATAAAAGATTCATGGAAAGAGAAGGGATATGTAGATGAACCTGTTCCTTCTGACATAGATATAAAGGCGGAGATTCGCCGTATGTGTAAGGAGAAGAATGCAGTCATTCTTGCCCATTACTACACGGATGGTGCTGTGCAGGACATTGCAGACTTCGTAGGCGACTCGCTTGCACTTGCCCAGTGGAGCGCAAAGACGGATGCGGACATCATCGTGATGTGTGGCGTTCACTTCATGGGAGAGACAAATAAGATTCTCTGCCCTGACAAGAAGGTACTTGTACTCGACCTCAATGCTGGTTGTTCACTTGCCGACAGTTGCAAGGCCGATGACCTTGCCAAGTTCGTAGCAGAGCATCCAGGATATAAGGTTGTGTCATACGTGAACACTACTGCTGCCGTGAAGGCTCTTACGGATGTGGTGGTTACTTCAAGCAACGCAAAGCTTGTGATTGACAGTTTCCCACAGGATGAGAAGCTCATCTTCGGTCCAGACAAGAACCTTGGTGCATACATCAATTCGGTCACAGGTCGCAATATGCTTCTCTGGAACGGTGGTTGCCATGTTCATGGACAGTTCTCACTTGAGGCAATATTGAAGTTGAAGGCTGAGCATCCTGATGCCAAGATTCTCGTACATCCAGAGTGCCCTGCACCAATACAGAAGGTGGCAGACGTGATTGGCTCAACGGCTGGTCTCCTTAACTACGCCATCAAGGATGATGCCAAGGTATTCATCGTTGCTACTGAGAGTGGAATACTCCATGAGATGACAAAGGCTTGTCCTGACAAGACATTCATTCCTGCTCCTCCAGAGGCATCAGAGACAATAGGTTGCAGCTGTAATGAATGTGCATACATGAAGCTCAATACTCTCAACAAGTTGTACAACACTCTTAAATACGAGTGGCCTACTATCGAGGTGGAGCCATCCATAGCTGAGAAGGCCATCCGCCCAATTGACAAGATGCTTGAGATTTCAAAGAATCTCAAGAGTGCAATGGCGGCGAAGAATTAAAAATTAAGAGTTAAGAACTTAGCGAAGCGGTCTCACTGACCGCAGGGAAGTAATTAAGATTTTAATAAAAATATTACTTGCGGATGGTTTGTGCGTGAGTAAGGATGAAACACAGAGTGCACAGAGCACACAGAGTTTTTTCTTTATGAAATACGTTTTCCTCTGAGTTCTCCGTGTTCTCTGTGTTTTTTTAGACTCCCATCGGAAAGATATGAACGTAGCAATGCTCGTGAGTGGTGGCGTTGATTCTGCCGTTTCGGTTCACATGTTGAAGGAACAAGGAATTGACCCTCACCTTTTTTATATAAAGATAGGTCCAGACAAGGATACGGAATGGAACTGCACCTCCGAGGAGGATGTGGAGATATGTCAGTGGCTTGCACGCAAGTATGGGCTGAAGCTTGATGTCATCGACCTTCACAAGGAATACTGGGAGAAGGTGGTTGGCTATACTATGGACAAGGCTCGTCAGGGACTTACGCCTAATCCTGATGTGATGTGCAACAAACTCATCAAGTTCGGATGCTTTGAGGATGTTGCAGGCAAGGACTTTGACAAGACAGCCACTGGCCACTATGCAACTACGTCCATACTTAATAATAAGGTGTGGCTCAGTACAAGCCCTGACCCTGTTAAGGATCAGACGGACTTCCTCTGTCAGATAGACTCCCTGCAAGTAAGCAAACTCATGTTTCCTATAGGTCATCTATGGAAGCACGAGGTACGAGAGATTGCAGAGAAGGCAAAGTTGCTTAATGCAGAGCGCAAGGACAGCCAAGGCATCTGTTTCCTCGGAAACATAGATTTCCGTGATTATATCAAGGCACATCTCGGTGAGAATCCTGGTGATGTACGTGAGCTTGAGACGGGCAAGAAGATTGGTGAGCACAAGGGACTTTGGTTCTATACCATTGGTCAGCGTAAGGGCTTAGGCTTCGGTGGCGGACCTTGGTTTGTTGTAAAGAAGAACCTGAAACGTAACATCCTCTTTGTGAGTCATGGCTATGAACCAGAGAAGGTATTTAAGGACCACATGACGATGAATGACTTCCATTTCATCACCGAAGACCCTTGGACAGATGATACTGCTCCTCACCGCATCACATTCAAGATACGCCACACGCCAGAGTATCTTCCAGGCACGATACTGAAGAAGGAAGACGGCTCTTGGTTTGTACAGGCAGACAATAAGATTCATGGCGTAGCTCCAGGACAGTTCTGCGTGGTATATGACGAGAACCACCACATCTGTTTCGGAAGCGGAGAGATTAATTGAATTAATAATGCAAATACATAATTCAAAATAAGGGATTCAATAGTAGCTTTTAGGCCTCTCTATTTTGTCTTTTACAATAAACAATATGGGTGTGATTCCGAACGAATCACACCCATATTTTATTGACAGAGTAGCTGCTCCATACCCTATAGGAGTGGTAGGGAGAACTATTTTTCTTTGAGCAAGTCACGAATCTCTGTGAGGAGCTTCTCTTCTGCAGATGGTTCTGGAGCAGGAGCAGGTTCTGCAGCCTTCTCTTCAGCCTTCTTCTTTGCTGCCATTGCTGTGAGCTTGGTGATTCCCTTAATCATGAAGAATATTGCGAGAGCGACGATAAGGAAGTCGATGACATTCTGGATGAACATACCGTAGTTTAGAGTCACAGCTTCAGTAGCGGCTGTAACCTCATTGCCCGCCGCATCGAGAGTGGCAGGAACAGCTTCCTTGAGCACAAACTTGAGGTCCTTGAAATCCACACCACCCGTCATAACTCCGATAGGAGGCATGATAACATCATTCACGAGTGAAGTAACAATTTTACCAAATGCACCACCGATGATTACACCGACTGCCATGTCAACCACATTGCCCTTGAGAGCGAATGCCTTGAAATCTTCAATAAACTTTCCCATGGTTTATGTAATTAAAAAATTAAAAATTGTGTCCTAACATTAAATTTATTTGCTTTTCGTATGCAAAGTTAAAAAAATAATTCATAACTTTGTCGGAGAAATTGAAAAAAGCATGAAATATCGCGTTTTTACATACATGATTCTTGCAGTAATGCTGCTTTTGGTTGTAGGTTGTTCAACTGCACACTATTGTAACTGCGGTTAGCTTTTTCGTTATATTGTATAAGTATTAATTTAGGAAATTAAGTAAATTCTGAGATAATAAACATATTTTTAACAATTTAAAAATTTTTATTCCAAATGACTAAAGTTGCTATTAACGGATTCGGCCGTATCGGTCGTCTCGCTTTCCGTCAGATGTTTGAGGCTGAAGGTTATGAGGTAGTTGCTATCAACGACCTTACATCTCCAAAGATGCTCGCTCACCTTCTCAAGTATGATACTGCTCAGGGTGGTTTCGCTGGTAAGTTCGGTGAAGGCAAGCACACTGTAGAGGCTACTGACAACTCTATCATCGTCGATGGTAAGGAGATT